>NZ_JBTOLW010000006.1:0-144888 GCF_054552115.1 Pseudohaliea sp.
CCCCCCCCTTTTCCTTTTTTGTGGGGCCCCCCCCCACCCCCCGCCCCTACCGCCTCAGCTCCGGAAGTACGTAAGGCGCCAGTGCCGTGTCACTCGATTCCCCGGCCGATGGCATGTTGCCTGCGCGTATCCTGGTTCCCGGGCCGGATGCCGGGGGTATGCCCCCAGTCGCTCCCCGATACACGCTTTGTGGGGGCATACCCCCGCCCTTACCCCGCGATAGTGCGACAACCCTGACTCTCGTGTGGCGATCGCTCCTTCAGGGGAGCTCGGGTCGCTTGTTGCCGCCCCGGGCCGCCTCCGCTACGCTTTTCAGACTGACCCGTACTCGGAGAACACCATGGCCCCCAGCCCGCGCCGGGAAAAGCCGGCAGGTCCGCACGAGGCCGCCATGCTGGTGGCCCTGCGCGCGGAGCACCGCCACATCGCCGCGGTGATGGCGCTGCTGTCGCAGCAGCTGAACGCCATCGAGCGCGGCGACCTCGTCGATACGCACGTACTCTACGAGATCATGGACTACATGGTGACCTGGCCGGACCGCTTCCACCACCCGCGGGAGGACCTCATCTACGACCACGTGGCCGAGGTCGACCACGGCATGGCCGGCGAGGTGCACGAACTCGAGCGCGATCACGACCGCATGGCGCGGGAGGGGCGCGAGGTGCTCTACGTGATCGAGCGCTGGCGGGCCGGGGAGCTGTCCGGCCGCGAGGTGGTCGAGAAGGGCCGCGCCTACGTCCAGCGCGCCCACGAGCACATGAACCTCGAGGAAGAGGAGGTCTTCCCCCTTATCGACTCGGTACTCACCCGCAGCGACTGGCGCGACCTCGAGGCCGAGGACAGCCTGAATCCCGCGGCGGACCCGGTCTTCGGCCGCCGGGTACAGCGCGAGTTCCGCCACCTCGCGCGCAAGGTGCGGCGGAGCCTGCGCCACGGTGTCGAGCAGGGGGCGGTCATCGAGTGGGTGGGTATCGAGGCGCTGCTCGAGTCCTGGGAGGTCATGACCATGGCCTGGCAGGGCGGGGCGACCATCACCGGCGATCACCTGCGCTCCTCGCTGCGCGAGGCCGTCTATATCGCCCTGGACCGGCCGCTGCAGGCACCGCTCCTGTGCGCCGCCAACAACGCCCGGCTCACCCTGAGCTGGCTGGAGGAGCTCTCCCAGCTCACCCGCGACACCGCCAGTGACCTCGCCCGGGTCAACCGGGAGCGCAAGGACCGCATGCGCCTGCTCAAGCGGGCAGGGGCGCCTCGCTGAGCGCCTCGTCGCGGAACTGCAGCTTCGCCAGCCGCGCGTAGAGCGGGTTGTCCGCGAGCAGTTCCGCGTGGCTGCCGGTCGCCACCAGGCGGCCGCCGTCCATCACCGCGATCCTGTCCACGTGGCGTATCGTCGCCAGCCGGTGCGCGATGATCACCGTGGTGCGCCCGGCCATGACCTCGGCGAGGGCGAGCTGTACCTGGTGCTCGCTCTCGGCGTCCAGGGCGCTGGTGGCCTCGTCGAGGAGCAGGATCTTCGGGTCCTTGAGGATGGCGCGGGCCAGGGCGATGCGCTGGCGCTGGCCGCCCGAGAGGCGCACGCCGCGATCGCCGAGCTCGGTGCCGTAGCCCGCCGGCAGCCGTTCGATGAACTCGTGGGCGTGGGCGCGCCGCGCCGCCGCCTCGATCTCGGCATCGGTGGCTCCGGGGCGTCCGTAGGCGATGTTGTAGCGCACGTCCGCGCTGAACAGCACGGGCTGCTGGGGTACCAGCGCCAGCTGCTCGCGCAGGTCGGCGAGGGACAGGTCGCGGAGGTCGGTGCCGTCGAGGGTGATGCGGCCCGAGTCGGGGTCGTAGAAGCGCTGCAGCAGCTCGAATACCGTGCTCTTGCCGGCCCCGGAGGGGCCCACGAGCGCCAGCGAGCGGCCCGCGGGAATGTCCAGGGAAAAATCGGCGAGGGCGGGCGCGGCCGGCCGCGAGGGGTAGTGGAAGGTCACTGCCTCGAAAGCCATGCAGGCGCCGCTGCCGGCCTCCCGGCGCGGCGCGTCCGGCAGCGCGCTGTCGGCGGCGGCGAGTTCCAGCAGCCGCTCGGCGGCTCCCGCGGCGCGCTGCAGTTCCCCCCAGACCTCCGACAGGGTGGCGAAGCCGGTGCCGACCATGATCGCGTAGAAGGCGAAGGCCGCGAGCTCGCCGCCGCTCATGCGCCCGGCGATCACGTCCTGGCCGCCGGACCAGATCATCGCGGCGAGGCCGCCGAAGAGCAGCAGGATCGCCGCGCCGACCAGGATGGCGCGCTGGCGCACCCGGCGCCGGGCGATGGCGAAGGCGCGCTCCACCTCGCGCCGGAAGGCGTCTGCTTCGTGCGCTTCCCGGTTGAAGCTCTGCACCACCTTGATGTTCTGGAAGATCTCCCCGGCGTAGCTGCCGACGCTGGCGATACTGTCCTGGCTCTCGCTGGACAGGCGCCGGACGCGGCGGCCGAAGACCAGGATGGGCAGCAGCACGAGGGGTACGCTGGTGGCGATGATGAGGCTGAGGCCTAGGTTGGTGATGAACATCATCACCAGCGCGCCGGTCAGCGTGAGCGCGTTGCGCAGCGCCATGCTCAGGGATGAGCCGATGATGGTCTGCAGGAGCGTCGTGTCGGCGGTGAGCCGGGACAGGATCTCCCCCGCCCGGTTGTCCTCGAAGTAGGCCGGGTGCAGGCGCACGAGGTTGTTGAAGACTGCGAGCCTGAGGTCCGCGCTTACCCGTTCGCCGAGCCAGGAGACCAGGTAGAAGCGGATGAACGTGCCGGCGGCAATGACCGCGCTGATGAGCACGATGAGCCCCACGGCGCGGCCGAGCTCCGCGCTGGTCCCCCCGGCGAGGCCCTGGTCGATAAGCACCTGGATACCCTTGCCCAGGGCCAGGGTTGCACCGGCGGTCACCAGCAGCGCCGCTGCCGCGGTGGCGAGGCGCCAGCGGTAGGGGGCGAGGTAGCGGGCGACCGCGAGCAGCGGTCCCAGGCGGCGCTCCGCCATCAGTCGGTTCCGGTCCGGGTCATCGGCGCTATTCCCCTGCGGCCTTGCCGCGCTCGCGCAGGAGCAGGCGCCCGGCGACGACACCGGCCTCGAAGAGCAGCCACATGGGCAGGGCCAGCAGGGACTGGGAGATGATGTCCGGGGGCGTGAGCAGCATGCCGAAGACGAAGCAGCCGACAATGATGTAGGGCCGCTTGCGGGCGAGCTTTTCCGGTGTGGTGACGCCGGCCCAGATCAGCAGCACCGCGGCGATGGGGATCTCGAAGGCGACGCCGAAGGCGAAGAAGAGCTTGAGGACGAAGTCCAGGTAGCGGTTGATGTCGGTCATGATCGCGATGTCCTCGGGACCGACACTGGTGAAGAACGCGAAGATCAGCGGAAACACCACGAAGTAGGCGAAGGCGGCGCCGCAGTAGAACAGGAGGATGCTGGAGGCGAGCAGCGGGAAGGCCAGCCGCTTCTCGTGCCGGTACATACCCGGCGCGATGAAGCCCCAGGCCTGGTAGAGCACGTAGGGAATGGCGATAAACAACGCCGTGAACAGGGTCAGCTTGAAGGGGGTGAGGAAGGGCGAGGCCACGTCCGTGGCGATCATGCTGGTCCCGGCCGGGAGCAGGGCCCGCAGCGGCTGCGATACGAAAGCGTAGATGTCGTTGGCGAAGGGAAAGAGGCAGATGAACACGACCAGCACCGCAAGAATGGCCCGAAGCAGGCGGTCGCGCAGCTCCGTGAGGTGCGCGACCAGCGGCATGGCGCTCTCGTTCGGGTCGTCACTCACTGCCGGTCTCCGTCGTCGCCGCGGGCGTCCTCCGTTTCGCCCGGAGTGCCCCCGGCATTGCGGGAGCGCTCGCCGGACGCCCGCGTGCCGGCGCTGCCCGCATCCTGCCCGGAAGGCATGTCTTCCCGCGCCTCCTCGCCGGCTCTCTCCTGCGCATCTTTTTCACCCGGGCCGGTGAGATCCTCCCGCCAGCGCTGCGTCTCCTTGCGCACGCTCTCCGAGGTCTTGCGCAGCTCCTGCATCACCTCGTCGTTGTGCAGCTCCCGCTGCACCTCGTGCTTGAGTTCGTTGAAGCCGCGGCGCAGCCGGTTCAGCCAGGCGCTGCCGGTGCGGATGGCGGCGGGCAGCCGCTCCGGGCCGATCACCAGCAGCCCGACCACGGCGATGAGCAGCAGCTCGGCGAAACCGATATCGAACATGGCTCGTCAGGTCAGGTCAGTGCAGGTCAGGACGGGCGCTGGTCGTCGTCCTGCGCCGGCGTATCGTCGCTTTCCTCGCGCTCCTCCGCCGGGTGCTCCTCCTTCGCGCCATCGGCCGCGGTATCGTCGTCCTGCATGCTCTTCTTGAAGCCCTTGATGGCGCTGCCCAGGTCGCTGCCGAGGCCGCGCAGGCGCTTGGTGCCGAACAGCATGACCACGATCGCGAGAATGATCAGGAGCTGCCAGATGCTGATGCCGCCGAGTCCCATGGTGTCTTCCTCTTGCTATTGTGAGCGTCCTACTGTGAGCGCTCGCGCGCCGCCTTTTCCGCCAGCCCCGAGAGGCCGAAGCGCTCCTCGAGCCGGGCCAGTACCGCTTCCGGCCCGGTGCCGGCCTGCTCCAGCATGACCAGGCAGTGGAACCAGAGGTCCGCCACTTCGCCCACCAGTGCATCGCGGCCCGCATCGTCGCGGGCATCCTTGGCGGCGATGATGACCTCCGTGGCCTCTTCGCCGACCTTTTCCAGGATCTTGTTCAGCCCCGCGGCCTGCAGGCGGGCAACGTAGGACTCGTCCGGCGAGGCCTGCCGGCGCTCCGCGATGATCGCGCCGAGACGCGCGAGGATGTCGTCACTCATGCTCGTCTCCCTGCGCGCCCCCGTACAGGCTGGCGGGGTCCCGCAGTACCGCCTCGGTGACGGTCCAGGCGCCGTCCTCGAGCAGGCGGAAGAAACAATGTGCCCTGCCGGTGTGACAGGCAATGCCACCGACCTGTTCCACCGCGAGGAGCAGCGTGTCGCCGTCGCAGTCGAGGCGCAGGGCCCTCAATTGCTGTACGTTGCCCGATTCCTCGCCCTTGCGCCAGAGGCACTGGCGGGAGCGCGACCAGTACACCGCGCGCCCTTCGGCGACGGTCGCGGCCAGGGCCTCGCGGTTCATCCAGGCCAGCATGAGGACCTGCCCGGTGGCCGCGTCCTGGGCGATGGCCGGGACCAGCCCGTCCTCGTTCCAGTGGATCGCGTTCATCAGGTCGTCGCTCATGGGAGTATGCCGTGGTCGCTCGCGGGCGCGGGATTGTCTCACAGACCGCTCAGGGCTGCTTCACAGGCCGCTCAGGGCTGCGCCCGCCGCGGCCAGGCGAGGGCCAGCGCCGCGACGCCGAGGAGAAGGCTGGGCAGGGGCACCACCGCGAGTCCGGCGCGGACGCCGGGCAGCAGCGCCACGGCGCCCAGGGCACAGGCTGCCGCGGCGAGAAGCCGGCGTCGCTCGCCGCGCCGTGCCTCGGCCTCCCGGCGCGCCTGGCGGGCGAGCTCTGCCTGCAGCCGCGTCTCGCTGTCGCGGGCCTCGCGCAGGTTCTCGAGCACCACGTCCGGGACCCGCGGGAGCTGCTCCAGCCAGCCGGGCGCCTGGTGCTGGATACGCTTGAGCATGCTCTGCGGCGAGTAGCGGTCCTGGACCCACTTCTCGAGGAAGGGCTGGGCGGTGTCCCAGAGGTTGAGTTCCGGGTAGAGCTGGCGGCCGAGGCCCTCGATGTTGAGCAGGGTCTTCTGCAGCAGGACCAGCGAGGGCTGAACCTCCATGTCGAAGCGGGCGGCGGTGCGGAACAGGTAGACCAGCAGCTGGCCGAAGGATATCTCGGCGATGGGCCGCTCGAAGACCGGCTCGCAGACCGCGCGCATGGCCTGCTCGAAGTCCTGCACCCGGGTGCCGGGCGGCACCCAGCCGCACTCCACGTGGAGCTGCGCCACCTCGTGGTAGTCGCGGCGGAAGATGCCGAGGAGGTTGCGGGCAAGGTAGTACTGGTCCGAGTCGCTCAGGCTGCCGATGATGGCGCAGTCAATGGCGATGTAGCGCGGGTCCGCCGGGTCCGAGGCATCGACGAAGATGTTGCCCGGGTGCATGTCGGCGTGGAAGAAACTGTCGCGGAAGACCTGGGTGAAGAAGATCTCCACGCCGCGCTCGCCGAGCACCTTGAGGTCCGTGCCGGCAGCGCGCAGCGCCGGGAGGTCCGTCACAGGAATGCCGTGGATGCGCTCCATGGTGAAGACCCTGCGCCGGGTGTAGTCCCAGTGCACTTCGGGCACGTAGACCAGCTTGCGGTCGGCGAAATTGCGCCGCAGCTGGGAGGTATTGGCCGCCTCGCGGCCGAGGTCGAGCTCGTCGAGGATCACGTGCTCGTAGTCGGCCACCACCTCTACCGGGCGCAGGCGCCGGCCCTCCGGCAGGTAGCGGGCGGCGAGGCGGGCGAGCGTGAACAGGAGGGCGATGTCCTGGCGGATCACCGCCTCGATGCCGGGGCGTACCACCTTCACCACCACCTCTCGGCCGTCGTGTAGCGTCGCGGCGTGCACCTGCGCCACGGAGGCGGAGGCCATCGGTGCCTCTTCGAAGCTCGCGAAGAGCCGGCTGACGCTGTCGCCGAGCTCGCGCTCGATGATGGCCCGGGACTCGGCGGCCGGGAACGGCGGCACGCGGTCCTGCAGCCGCGCCAGCTCGTCGGCGATGTCCACGGGGAGGAGGTCCCGGCGCGTCGACAGGGTCTGGCCGAACTTGATGAATACCGGCCCGAGTTCCTCCAGGGCCAGGCGAAGCCGCTCGGCCCGGGGCCGGTCAGCAGGGGCCTGCAGCCGCCAGGGGTTCAGCCGCAGCGCCAGGCGCAGCGGCGCAGGCAGGCTGGCGGTGGGCAGCAGGTCGTCGAGGCGGTGCCGGCCTGCCACCCGCAGGATCTGCGCCAGGCGCGCCAGGCGCGACACGGTCAGTCCCGGCCCAGGCGCGCCAGCCGGGCGCGGGCGCGCTCCAGGCGGGCGCCCAGGCGGTCGACGGCGAGGCCGAGGGCCTGCACGTCGCTGTAGAA
The DNA here is from genome assembly GCF_054552115.1 of Pseudohaliea sp. Lineage (NCBI taxonomy): Bacteria > Pseudomonadati > Pseudomonadota > Gammaproteobacteria > Cellvibrionales > Halieaceae > Pseudohaliea > Pseudohaliea sp. The sequence goes on from NZ_JBTOLW010000006.1 coordinate 7,050, forward strand.
GTCCTCGAGCTCCGCCCGCGGCGGGGTGAGCCGCGCCTCCTCGTGCACGAATTCGTCCAGCTGCCGGGTCAGGCTGCGGCCGGCATCCCGGCCGAAGCGGAACAGGCCGCGCAGGGCCCGGGCGAGCTGGTGCCCGGCGACATCGCCGAGCGTGTCCACGAGCGGTGCCTCCCAGTCGACGTCGAGGTCCGCGACGATGCGCGAGAGTTCCGTCAGCGGGGTGCTGTTGCCCTCGAGGGAGAGTTCGCCGTTCACCAGCGTGGCCGCCGGGTCCGCAGAGCCGGCGAGTTCGGCAAAGGCGCTGCCACTGCCGCGCACCCGCGTGTCCACGGGGCCCTCGTGCACGCCGCGCAGTTCCAGGGCGCCGTCGGCCGTGGGTAGGAGGTACACGCTGAAGGGTGGCGCGGTGCAGTCGATGGCGATCACCCGGCCCGCGAGCACCGCGAGCTCGCGGCCGCTGTGCGGGGACAGCGCAAGGGCGCCGTTCACGGCCCGCTCCAGCGCCGCGATGGCGGCCGTGTGCAGGGTCGGGCTGACGATCATGGCGCTCTCGCCGACACTAGGCCTTCACCCCGCGGTGCAGCGCGACCACGCCGCCGGTCATGTTGTGGTACTCGACCCGGGCGAAGCCGGCGTCCTCCATCATCGCCTTGAGCGTCTCCTGGTCCGGATGCACGCGGATCGACTCGGCGAGGTAGCGGTAGCTGTCGCTGTCACCGGCCACGAGGCGGCCCATGACGGGCAGCACGCTGAAGGAATAGGCATCGTAGGCCTTCGACAGGAGCGGATTCCCAGGCTTGGAAAACTCCAGCACGAGCAGCCGGCCGCCGGGTTTCAGCACGCGCAGCATGGCGCGCAGCGCCAGCTCCTTGTCGGTGACGTTGCGCAGGCCGAACGCGATGGTGACGCAGTCGAAACTGTCTTCCGGGAAGGGCAGGCTCTGGGCATCGGCCTGGACGAACGCCAGGTTCGACGACAGGCCGTGGTCGAGGAGCTTGTCCCGGCCCACGGCGAGCATGGCGTAGTTGATATCGGCGAGGATAACCTGGCCGGTCTCGCCCACGATCCGGGAAAACTTCGCGGCGAGGTCGCCGGTGCCCCCGGCGATGTCGAGGACGCTGTGCCCGGGGCGCACAGCGGAGAGCTCGATGGTGAAGCGCTTCCAGAGCCGGTGGATACCGCCGGACATGAGGTCGTTCATGAGGTCGTAGCGCGAGGCCACGGAGTCGAAGACCCCGGCGACCAGGCCGGCCTTCTCGTCTTTGTCCACCTCGCGGTAACCGAAGTGGGTGGTGTCCTTGTCGCTCATGCTGTGGCCCCGGGGCTGGCAGGGGCGCCATTGTAGCGCGATGACCGGGGCGGGTCAGGCGCCCCGGGGGGTCAGGGCTCGAAGTGGAGTACCTGCGTGTCCGGGTCCCGGGAGGCGCCCGCGGCGGCGAGCCGGTCGAGGTAGTCCTGCCACCAGGCCTCGCGATGTACGCACAGGGCGCGCAGGTAATCCCAGGCGTAGATGCCGCTGTCGTGGCCGTCGTCGAAGACCAGCTGGATCGCGTAATGCCCCACCGGCCTCACCGTCTCCACCCGCACGTGCTTCTTGCCGGTCTGCAGCGTTTCCTGCCCGGGACCGTGACCACGAACCTCGGCCGAGGGGGAATAGACCCGCAGGTATTCAAAGGGCAGCGCATGGGGCGCCTCGCCAGGGTAGCTGACCTCGAGGACCCGGGAGCCGCGGCGCAGCTTGAGGCCCTCGGGGCGGGGTGCCTTCTCGGTGGCCATGGCGTACCTCCTGCCGGTGAACCGGGGGTAAAGCTTCAGGATCAGGCTACAGGATAGAACTAGAGGATGAAGCGGGACAGGTCCTCGTCCGCCGCGAGGTCCGAGAGCTGGGTGTCGACGTAGGCCGCGTCCACGATCAGCTCGTCCCCGGCGAGGCTCGCGTCCGCCGCGGTGAAGGAAGCCTCCTCGAGAAGCCGCTCCATGACCGTATGCAGGCGCCGGGCACCGATGTTCTCGGTGGTCTCGTTGAGTTGCCAGGCGAGCTCGGCGATACGCGCGAGGCCGTCGTCGGTGAAGCGCACCTTCAGCCCCTCGGTGGCGAGCAGGGCCTCGTATTGCCGCGTGAGCGAGGCATCGGGCTCGGCGAGGATGCGGCGGAAATCCGCCGGCGTCAGGGCCGCAAGCTCGACCCGGATCGGCAGCCGGCCCTGCAGCTCCGGGATGAGGTCCGAGGGGCGGGACAGGTGGAAGGCTCCGGAGGCGACGAACAGGATGTGGTCCGTGCGCAGCATGCCGTGCTTGGTGCTCACGGTGCAGCCCTCGATGAGCGGTAGCAGGTCGCGCTGTACCCCCTCCCGGGACACGTCGGCGCCGGCGGTCTCGCCGCGCTTGGCGACCTTGTCCAGCTCGTCGAGGAAGACGATGCCGTTCTGCTCCGCGGACTCGCGGGCCCGCTGGACGATTTCCTCCTCGTTCACCAGCGTCGCCGCCTCTTCCTCGCAGAGCGCCTCGAAGGCCGCCTTCACGGTCAGGCGCCGCGTTTTGCGCTGCTGCTTCGACAGGTTGGAGAACAGGCTCTGCAGCTGGCTGGTCATCTCCTCCATGCCCGGCGGCGTCATGATGTCGACGCTGTGCCCGGGCGCGCTGAGCTCCACGTCGATCTCCCGGTCGTCGAGGGTGCCCTCGCGGAACTTCTTGCGCAGGAGCTGCCGGGTGCTCTCGCCGGACCCCCCCTCGCCGTCGCGGGCCGCGGGCAGGAGCAGGTCGAGGATGCGCTCCTCGGCAGCTTCCTCGGCGCGGGGGCGGACGCGGCGCAGGTTGGCTTCCCGCTCCATCTTCACGGCCGTTTCCACCAGGTCGCGGATGATCGACTCGACATCCCGGCCGACGTAGCCCACCTCGGTGAATTTCGTGGCCTCGACCTTGATGAAGGGGGCATTCGCGAGGCGCGCCAGGCGGCGGGCGATCTCGGTCTTGCCGACGCCCGTGGGGCCGATCATGAGGATGTTCTTCGGCGTGATCTCGCCGCGAAGGTCCTCGTCCACCTGCTGCCGGCGCCAGCGGTTGCGCAGGGCGATGGCGACGGCGCGCTTGGCGTCGTCCTGGCCGATGATGTGCTTGTCCAGGGCGTGGACGATTTCCCGGGGGGTCATGGTGGACATGGTCAGTGGCCGCTCTCCAGCTCTTCGAAGCTGCGCTGGTGGTTGGTGTAGATGCAGATATCCCCGGCGATGGCCAGGGCCTTCTCGGCGATGCTGCGCGCGTCGAGGTCGCTGTTCTGCAGCAGTGCCAGTGCGGCGGCCTGGGCGTAGCTGCCGCCGGAGCCGATGGCGATGAGATCGTGCTCGGGCTCGATGACGTCCCCGTTGCCGGAGATCACCAGCGAGCTGTCCCGGTCCGCGACCACGAGCAGCGCCTCCAGCTGGCGCAGGCTGCGCTCCGTGCGCCAGGCCTTGGCCAGGGCCACGGCGGCGCGCACCAGCTGGCCCTGGTGTTTTTCCAGCTGGCCCTCGAAGAGCTCGAACAGCGTGAAGGCGTCCGCCGTGCCGCCGGCGAAGCCGGCGATGACCCGGTCCTTGTAGAGGCGGCGGACCTTGCGGGCATTGCCCTTCATGATCGTCTGCCCCATGGACACCTGGCCGTCGCCACCGATCACTACGTGGCCGCCGCGGCGCACGCACAGAATGGTGGTGCCGTCGAATTGCTTCACGTGCGTTCTCCGCCGGGGTTTACCGATGTTATGGGTGCAGCATCGCCCCAATTCAAGGGCGGCCCGCGATCAGCCGTCGGCGCTGCGCCGCATGAGCAGCGTGTCGATGTTCTGCTGCGCCGTGAGGCTGCGCGCGGCGGCCATGCGCGAGCGCGAGGGGAAGGGGCCGAGGAGCACCCGGTACCAGCGGCCGTTGCTGCCGCTGGTTTCCTCCACGCGGGGCTCGAGGCCGAGGAGCAGCAGCTCGGCGCGGCGCTGGTCCGCGTCCTCGGCGCGGCGGAAAGAGCCGGCCTGGAGCAGGTAGACCGCGTCGTCGTCGGTGCCGCGCTGGGCGGCGACCTCCGCCGGGTCCACGTCGACCTCGATGGTCTGCCGCGGCAGCACCTCGAAGAACTCGTAGCGGGGCTCCGCCGCGGGCTCTTTCCCGGCGACGGGCTTCGCGGCGGGCGCCTCGGTCGCGGGGGCGCCCGGAAGGGTGGCCAGGTAGACGAGGAAGCTGGCGAGGACACCGCTGGCAACGCCGGCGCTGTACCAGCGCAGCAGCCGGCCGCGGCTCTCGCCGCCCGCCGCGGGGCTGCGCCGGCTCGCGCCCTGGCGCCGCCCCCGGGCCTGTGTCCGGCCGCTTCCCGCCACCTTACATGCGCTCCGGCGCGCCGACCCCGAGCAGGCCGAGGCCGTTGGCGATGGCCTGGCGCACGGCCTCGGCCAGGGCCACGCGGGCGTCGCGCAGGGCCGGATCGTCGACCAGGACCTTGTGGGCGTTGTAGAAGGCGTGGAAGTGACCCGCCAGCTCGCGCAGGTAGTTGGCCACCGCGTGAGGCTCTGCCTCGCGGGCGGCCCGGGCCACGGTCTCCGGGTAGCGGGCCAGGGCCTTCAGCAGTTCCTGCTCCTCGTCGTTGCCGAGCAGCGTGAGGTGCGCAAGGGCCGCCTCCCGGTCCCAGGCGAGCCCCGCCTCGGCGAGGCGCTGGTGCACGCTGCATACCCGGGCGTGGGCGTACTGGATGTAGTAGACCGGGTTGTCGTTGCTCTGCGACAGGGCGAGGTCGATGTCGAAGGTGAGCTGCGAGCTCGGTGCGCGGGCGGCGAGGAAATAGCGCGTCGCGTCCCGGCCCACCTCGTCAATCAGGTCGCGCAGGGTGACATAGCTGCCGGCGCGCTTGGACAGCTTTACCTCGGCACCATCGCGCAGGACCGTCACCATCTGGTGCAGCACGTAGTCCGGCCAGCCGGCGGGGATGTCCTGTTCCAGCGCCTGCAGGCCGGCGCGCACGCGGGTCACGGTGCTGTGGTGGTCCGCCCCCTGCTCATTGATGACCCGCGTGAAGCCGCGGCGCCACTTGTTCAGGTGATAGGCGACGTCCGGCAGGAAGTAGGTATAGCCGCCGTCGGCCTTGCGCATGACCCGGTCCTTGTCGTCGCCGTAGTCGGTGGTGCGCAGCCACAGGGCGCCATCCTGCTCGTAGGTCTTGCCGCCGTCCACGAGCAGCCTCACTACGTCCTCGACCTCGCCGGAGCGGTAGAGGGAGGACTCGAGGAAGTACACGTCGAAGTCGACAGCGAAGGCCTTGAGGTCCAGGTCCTGCTCGTGGCGCAGCCAGGCGACGGCGAAGTCGCGGATCGCCGCGAGGTCTTCCGGGTCGCCGGCGCCGGTTACCTGCCGGTCCTCGGCGGCGACGCTTTCGCAGCGCAGGTAGGCCTCGGCGACCTCCACGATGTAGTCGCCGCGGTAGCCGTCCCCGGGCCAGCCGTCGTCGCCGGGGGCCTGGCCGCGGCAGCGGGCCTGCACGGAGCGGGCGAGGTTCTCGATCTGCTGCCCGGCATCGTTGTAGTAGAACTCGCTGGACACATCCCAGCCCGTGGCGCGCAGCAGGCGGCAGAGGCTGTCGCCGACCGCCGCCCCGCGGCCGTGGCCCACGTGCAGCGGGCCCGTGGGGTTGGCCGAGACGAACTCCACCTGCACCTTGCGGCCGGCGCCCTCGTCGCATTCGCCGAAGCGCTCCCCGGCGCGCAGGGCCTCGGCCACCACCGCCGTGCTCGCATCGGCGGCGAGAAAGAAGTTGATGAAGCCCGGGCCGGCAACCTCCGTCCGTGCGACCGCCGGGTCGGCGGGCAGCGCCTCGCTGATGCGCCCGGCGAGGTCCCGGGGCTTCATGCCCGCGCCCCGGGCCAGCGTGAGGGCGACGTTGCTGGCGAGGTCGCCGTGTGACGGGTCGCGGGTGCGTTCCACCTGGATTGACGGTGCCGTGTCCGCCGGCAGCGTGCCATCGGCAACCAGGGTGGCCAGCGCGTCCCCGAGAAGGCGCTCGATAGTTTCTTTCATGCGGGATTCATGCGGGAGAGATTCAACCGGGAGAAATTCATTCGGGAAAGAGCCCGTTTGCGTTTGCGTGAGGTCCCCGGCGCGGCGCCGGGCGGAAAGCCGCGCATTATCGCGCGTCTGCCCGCCGCTGGCCAGTTGCCCGGCGGGCTCAGAGCGTTTCCAGGGGGTCGATCTCGATGAACCAGTTGAGGCCCCCGGGGGGGCGCAGCGCCTCGCCGGCACGCACCAGGGCGGCGGCGGACCGGCTGCCGCGGTTGCGGTCGGGGCTGAGACAGAGCAGCTGGTCCCGGTAGCGCCCGGCGCGGCGCGGCAGCGCGGACGGGAGCGGGCCGACGAGCTGGCTGCCCCGGGGCAGGGCCGGCTCCGCGCCGCGGCGCAGGGCGGCAAGGAATCGCTCGCCTTCGCCGGCGCGCGGGCTGTCGGCGCGGACGAGGGCGAGCTGCCCCAGCGGCGGCAGCCCCGCCTCCGCGCGGCGGGCGAGCAGCGCTGCCGCCACCTCGCCGTAGGGCTGTTCGAGGATCGCGCGGAGCAGCGGGTGGTCCGGGTAGTGGCTCTGCAGGAGCATCCGCCCGGGGCGTCCGGCCCGCCCGGCGCGGCCCGCGACCTGCGTCAGCAACTGGGCCAGGCGTTCCTCGCCGCGGAAGTCGCCGGCGAAGAGCAGGGCGTCGCAGTCGACAACGCCGACCAGCGCCACCGCCGGAAAGTGATGCCCCTTGGTGAGCATCTGCGTGCCGAGGAGGATGCAGGGCTCGCCGCGGCCGACCTCGGCCAGGAGCGCCTCCATGGCGGCGGGGCTGTCGATGGCGTCGGAATCGACCCGGTGCAGCGGCCAGCGCGGCAGGGCGTCGGCGAGGAACTCCTCCGTCTGCTCCGTGCCCAGGCCACCGGCGAGCAGTTGCCCTCCGCCACAGGCCGGGCAGGCGGCGGGCAGCGGCTTGTGGGCGCCGCAGTGGTGGCACTGCAGCCGCTTGCGGCGCCGGTGCACCGTGAGCCGGGCGTCGCAGTGGTCGCAGCCGGCGACCCAGCCGCAGTCGTGGCACTGCAGGCTGCTCGCGTAGCCGCGCCGGTTGAGGAAGAGGAGCACCTGCCCACCCTCTGCCAGGGTCTGCTCCACCGCCGTGAGCAGCGCCGGCGACAGGCCGGCGCGCAGCGGCTGGCGGCGCAGGTCCACGGCGCTCAAGTCCGGCAGGCTGGCGCCGGCGGCCCGCTGCGTGAGCCGGTGGTGCCGGTAGCGGCCCGCGCCGGCATTGTGCAGGGATTCCAGCGACGGCGTCGCGCTGCCGAGAAGCACCGGGCATTGCTCGAGCTGGGCCCGCTTCACCGCCACGTCCCGGGCCGAATAGCGGAAACCGTCCTGCTGGCGGTAGGACGCGTCGTGCTCCTCGTCGACGATGATCGCGCCGCAGCGGGCCAGCGGCACGAACACGGCGGAGCGCGTGCCGATGACCACGGCCGCGCGCCCGCTGGCCGCTGTCTCCCAGTCATCGCTGCGCTCGCCGGCGGCGCGACCGGAGTGGAGCACGGCCATGGGAGCGTCGAAGCGCGCGCGGAAGCGGGCGAGGGTCTGCGGGGTGAGGCCGATCTCCGGCACCAGCAGCAGTGCCTGTTCGCCGCGCTCCAGGCAGGCGGCGATCAGGCGCAGGTAGATCTCCGTCTTGCCGCTGCCGGTCACGCCCTCGAGGAGGTGGCAGGCGAAGCGGCCCAGGTCGGCACCCAGCGCGTCGACGGCCGCGGCCTGCTCGGGCGCCAGCGCCGGCCCCGGCTCGCGCACCGTCGCCGGCCCCGGTCCCGGGGCGCAGCGCTCGGCGAGCTCCCTGCGCTCCAGGGCGCGCAGGGCCTCGCGGCGGATACCCGCCGCGGCGAGCTCATCAGCCGCGAGCGGCGTGCCGCCGCGCAGAGCGGCGAGGGCCTCCCGCTGCCGCGGCGCCCGGGCCAGGGCGTCGTCGGCCAGCCCCGCGCCGCGGTCCGTGAGCCGCCAGGCCTCCCGCGCCGGCGCGCGGCCGCTGCGCAGGCGCTGGCTGAAGGCGGCCGCGAAAACGTCCCCCGGGGCGTGCTGGTAATAGGCGGCGGCCCAGCGACAGAGACCGGCCACGGCGGGGGTGAGCAGCGGCGCCTCGTCGAGGAGCGCTTCCGCCGGGCGCAGGCTGTCGGCGGGCAGGTCACTCGCTGTCGCTACCTCCGCCAGGAAGGCGACCACGCTGCGCCGGCCGAAAGGCACCCGGAGGCGGCAGCCGGGCGCGAGCGCCGCCGCCGCGGCCGGGTCCAGCGCCGCCGGCGGCAGATAGTCGAAGTACCGGCGCAGCGGATTGCCGGGTACGGCGATGCGGAGGATGACGGGCATCGATGGGTCGGTCTCGCGGTGGTCGGCGCAGTCTAGCATCGCCTGCCCGGTTGCCCCGGGCAGGCTCATGTCTCGTTGGACAAGGCTCTGTTGGACAAGGCTCTTGCGCCCCGGCACCGTTCTGGTAGTATTCGCGCTCTTTTTCCCCGGGCCCCCGGCCTGGAGAGTGGCACCCACAGGCGCGGTGCCCGGCAGGGACCGGGTGGCGGCGCCGAACGGCAGGAGTCAACGCCATGAAACGCGATATCCACCCGAAGTACGAGGCGGTCACGGCGACGTGCAGCTGTGGCAACACCATCACCACCCGGTCGACCCTGGGGCAGGACTTCCATATCGACGTCTGCTCGCAGTGCCACCCGTTCTTCACGGGCAAGCAGAAGATCGTCGACTCCGGCGGCCGCGTCGACCGCTTCAAGAAGCGCTTCGGCAACCGCGGCGCCAGGCGCTGAGGTGTCGCTGGCGGCGGCGCGCCCGCGCCGCCGGTCGTTCACGTCCCGCCTGCTTGCCCCGCCCGCGCTGACCTAGAAAATATCCCGGATCAGGTCGTCCGTCCCGGTTTTCCCGGGCACGTCTTCGCCATCGCCTTCGGCGGGCGCCGGCACATGCTCTTCCCGGAAGTACTCGAAGATGGCGTCACGGTCCTCGACCCCGGCCAGGCGCCCGGTCGCCGGGTCGATGCGCACGCTGGCGATGCCCGCGGGTACCGGGCGCTCCCGGTCCGGGCTGTCCGCGAGCGCCTCGCGCATGAAGTCGATCCAGATCGGTAGCGCCGCCGTGCCGCCGAACTCCCGCCGCCCGAGCGGCGTGTAGGCGTCGAAACCGACCCAGGTTGTGGTCACCACGTCGCGGTTGTAGCCGGAGAACCAGGCGTCCATGGGGCCGTTGGTGGTACCGGTCTTGCCCGCGAGATCCTGGCGCTTCAGCGCCAGGGCGCGGCGTCCGGTGCCCCGGGTGATCACATCCTGCAGCATGTCGTCGAGGATGAAGTTCACCCGCTCGTCCATGACCCGCTCGGCGCTGCGATGCCCGTTCGCGTCCTCGCCGGCGAGGATCTCCTCCATGCTCAGTTCCCGCCCCTTGCAGTCGCGGCAGACCCGTGCCGGGTCCGCCGCCCAGACCGTGTTGCCCGCGCTGTCGTCGATGCGCGCGATCAGGTAGGGCTCCACCCGGTAGCCGCCGTTGGCCAGCACCGCGTAGGCGGCAGCCAGCTCCAGCGGGGCCATGGCATGCGTGCCCAGGGCGAGGGAGAGGTCGGGAGCGAAATCGCTGGTGTCGAAGCCGAGCTGGCCGGCGTAGTCGATGAGGCGGCGTACGCCGAGCTGCCGCAGCAGGCGGATCGATACCAGGTTCCGCGACTTGGTCAGGGCCCAGCGCAGGCGCGTGGGGCCATAGAACTTGCCGCCGTCGTTCTCCGGCCGCCAGATCCCCTCGAGGGACGCATCCTCCAGGACGATGGGTGCATCGTTGATGATGCTCGCCGCCGTGAAACCGGCGTCGAGGGCAGCGGCATAGAGGAACGGCTTGAAGTTGGAGCCCGGCTGCCGTTCCGCCTGCGTCGCCCGGTTGAACTTGGACAGCTCGAAGCCGATGCCGCCGACGAGGCTGAGGATGGCGCCGTCGTCCGGGTCCAGGGAGACCAGCGCTGCCTGGGCCGCGGGTACCTGGGACAGGTGCCAGGCGCCGTCCTCGCGGTGCACCCGGATGACGTCGCCGGTGGCGAGCACGTCCGCCGGGCTGTCCGGTGCGCGGCCCACGGCGTTCTCGCTGAGGTAGGGCCGCGCCTGGCGCAGGCCGTTCTCCCAGAGCACGGCGTCCTCGCTGCCGTCCGCGAGCAGGATGCGCACCCGGTCGTCCTCCACGGCGGTGACTGCCGCGGGCGTAAGACCGGCCACCGCCGGCAGCTCCGCCAGCGTCGCGAGCCAGGCCTCGCGGGGCAGGCCCGCGGCCGCTTCGGGCACCGGGAGTTCGAGCTCCGGCCCGCGGTAGCCGTGGCGGCGGTCATAGGTCAGGAGGCCGTCGATGACCGCGCGCTGGGCAACCCGCTGCAGGTCGCTGCGCAGGGTGGTGTAGACCTCGTAGCCCGCCGTATAGGCCTCGGTGCCGAAGCGCTCGAGCATCTCCCTGCGCGCCATCTCGGCCACGTACTGGGCGTCGAAACTCACCTGCGGGCCATGGTGGTCCGCGGTCACCGGGGCACGCACGGCCTGCTCGTGGGCGGCGCGGTCGATGAAGCCGAGGCTGAGCATGCGCCCGAGGATCCAGTTGCGCCGTTCGCGCCCGGCCTCCGGGCCGGAGAGCGGGTTGTTCCGGGACGGCGCCTTGGGTATGCCCGCGAGCATCGCGTGCTGGGCCAGGGTGAGTTCACCGATGCTCCTGCCGTAATAGACCTGCGCCGCCGCCTCGAAGCCGTAGGCGCGGTGCCCCAGGAAAACCCGGTTGAAATAGAGCTCGAAGATCTCCTCCTTGGTGAGGCGCCGTTCGATCTCGATGGCGAGGAGGATCTCCTTGAATTTGCGCAGGAAGGTGCGCTCCAGGGACAGGAAGTAGTTGCGCGCCACCTGCATGGTGAGCGTGCTGCCGCCGGAGCGCTTCTCCCCGGTCATGACCAGCTCCGTTACCGCCCGGGCCAGCCCCATGAAATCGATCCCGCCGTGTTCGAAGAAGCCATCGTCCTCGGCGGCGAGCAGTGCGTCGATGAACTGCGGCGGGATGTCGGCATAGGCCAGCGGGTTGCGCTTCTGCTCGCCGAACTGGCCGATCAGCTCGCCATCGGCCGCGTACACGCGCATGGGCGTCTGCAGCTGCACGTCACGCAGCGTCTCCACGTCCGGCAGGCCCGGGCCCAGGTAGAGATACACGCCGGCCAGCAGCCAGGCGAGGCCGAGGCCGCCCAGGAGGATGAGGCGCAGCAGTCGGCGCAGGAAACTCAAGACAACTCCGGGTCTGTGTCGGAAGGTCGGGCAGAATACGGCAAAAGGTTTACCTTGTGGTAATAGTATGCTTTTTTTGTGTCTAAATTGCGTAGCACACTGGCTTATCGGCCGATATTGAAGTATAAGAATATAAAAAATGGCTAAGTCAGTGAAACATATAGGAAAATGACTTGCTGGGCATTTTAGGGAAGAGAAAGCAGGTGGCACTGCTGGGGCTGGATATCAGCTCCACCACGGTCAAGCTGCTCGAGCTGAGCCGCACCGGTGATTCCTACCGGGTGGAGAGCTATGCCGTGGCTTCCCTGCCGCAGGACGCGGTGGTGGAGAAGGCCATCAGTGACATCGATGGTGTCGCCAACGCCATCCGCAGCGTCCTGGCCCAGTCCCGCAGCAAGCTCAAGCTGGTTGCCGCCGCCGTCGCGGGCTCCGCGGTGATCACCAAGGTCGTGCAGATGCCTGCGGGACTCTCCGAGGAAGAACTCGAGACCCAGCTGACGCTGGAGGCCGACCAGTACATACCCTATCCGCTCGAGGAGGTCGCCCTCGACTTCGAGGTTCAGGGCCCCGTGCCCGGTCGCGAGGGCATGGTAGACGTGCTGCTCGCCGCCTGCCGGCGGGAAACGATCGACGCGCGCGTCGAGGCCATCGAGAACGCCGGCCTCGAACCCCGGGTAATGGATGTCGAGGCCTATGCCATGGAGCGCTCCTACGGCCTGCTTAGCGAGAACCTGGGCCTCGACGAGAGCGCCGTCGTCGCGGTCGTCGACATCGGCGCGACCATGACCACGCTCAGCGTTCTCGCCAACGGCCAGACCATCTACACCCGCGAGCAGCTCTTCGGGGGCAAGCAGCTCACCGACGAGATCATGCGCCGCTACGGCCTGCCCCTCGAGGAGGCGGGCCTCGCGAAGAAGCAGGGCGGGCTGCCGGACGATTACGAGGACGAGCTCCTGAATCCCTTCCGGGATGCGGTGGTGCAGCAGGTCACGCGCTCGCTGCAGCTGTTCTTCTCCTCCAGCCAGTACAATGACGTCGACTTCATCATCATGGCCGGCGGCGTATCCTCCATGGAGGGCCTCGTCGAGCTGGTCCAGGATCGGCTGGGCACGCCCACGGCCATGGCCAACCCCTTCGCCGAGATGAGCATCTCGCCGCGGGTAAACGCCGTGGCTCTCGGCAGTGACGCGCCGGCGATGATGATCGCCTGCGGCCTCGCCCTGCGGAGCTTCGACTGATGGCGCAAATCAACCTGCTGCCCTGGCGCGATGCGCGCCGCGAAGAACTGAAGCGCCAGTTCCTGACCATCCTCGGCCTCGTGGCAGTGGGCGCCGTGCTCCTGGTAGTGCTCGCGGACCGGGTGGTGAACGCGCAGATCGATCACCAGCGGGCCCGCAACGCCTACCTGCAGGAGAACATCCGGGAGCTGGACAAGCAGGTGGCGGAGATCCGCGACCTGCAGCGCAAGCGCAACCAGCTCATCGACCGCATGCGGGTGATCCAGGAACTGCAGGGCAACCGGCCGATCATCGTCCGTATCTTCGACCAGCTCGTGCGCACCGTGCCCGACGGGGTTTTCTACAACCGGGTCCAGGCCCAGGGCAAGAAGCTGCAGATCAGCGGCGTGGCGGAGTCCAACAACCGGGTCTCCAGCCTCATGCGCCGCCTCGACGGCTCCGAGTGGCTGGAGAGCCCGAATCTCGACGCGGTTCGCGCGGCGCCGGCCTATGGGGACCAGGCCGCCACCTTCGACCTCTCGGTCATGGTGGACCTGCCGCAGGACGACGAAGGCAAGGGGGGCTGAGCTGATGGCGCTTGAAGATTCCCTCCGGGCCCTGCGCGAGTTCGATCTCGCCGACCTCAACATGGACAACATCGGCACGCTGCCGGTGCTGGTCAAGGGAATCCTCTGCGTGCTGCTCTTCGCCGCACTGGTGGCGGCGGGCTACTACTATCACGTTGAGGAACTGCGCAACAGCCTCGCGCGGGTGCAGGGCGAGGAAGGCAAGCTCAAGCAGGAATTCGAGAAGAAGGCGTTCCAGGTCGCCAACCTCGACGCCTACCGGCGGCAGATGGTCGAGATGGAGGAGAGCTTCGGCGCCCTGATCAGCCAGCTTCCCTCGGATACGGAAGTGCCCGGGCTACTCGAGGACATCACCAACAAGGGCCTCCTCAACGGCCTCAAGATCGCCTCCATCGACCTGCAGAAGGAAGTGAGCCGGGAGTTCTACGTGGAACTGCCGATCGCCATCTCGGCCAGCGGCTCCTACCACGACCTGGGCGCCTTCATCAGCAGCATGGCCGGGCTGCCGCGTATCGTCACGCTGCATGACTTCGTGATTTCCGGTGGCGGCACCAACGCGAACGCGCTGCAGATGAACATCACCGCCAAGACCTACCGCTACAAGGACGGGGACAGCTAGCGATGTTACAGCGTGCCCGCCATGCCGCCGCCGCCGCCCTCGCCCTGGCCCTGGTCGCCTGTGGCGGCGCGGACTTTTCCGATCTCGACCAGTTCATGGCGGAGAAGAAGGCCCGGCCGGGCGGCGTCATCGCACCGATACCGACCTTCAAGGCCTATGAGCCTTTCGCCTACAGCGCGACCCGGATGCGCAGCCCCTTCGATCGACCGATCGCCGTACGCGAGATTGCCAAGCTCGCCGGGGGCAGCGCGATCAAGCCGGACCTGGAGCGGCCGAAGGAATTCCTCGAGCAGTTCACCTTCGATTCGCTGTCGATGGTGGGTACGCTGGCCCGGGGCGGCAAGGAATGGGCGCTGGTGCGGGATCCCGACGGCGGCATACACCGGGTCACCGAGGGCAATTTCCTCGGCCGCGACCACGGCAGGATTGTTGAACTGACCGATACCTACCTGGCCGTGGTGGAGATCGTCAGCGACGGCACCAGCGAGGGCTGGGTCGAGCGGCCGCGCACCATCGAACTGAGTGGCCTGTAGATGAACAACACCACAACCACGGCCATGGGGAAGAGCAGGACAAAACGGGGAGCTGGCATCATGGCACAGAGACAAGAACGACCGGGAGGGCGGTTCGCGCTGGCGCTGCTGCTCGCCGGCGTGGCGACCCTGGCAGACCTCGCCGCGGCCGCCGCCGCGTCCCGCGCGGTCACTGACATCGAGTTCAGCTCCCGGCCCGGCAGCAAGTTCGAGGTGCGCCTCGATTTCGATGGCCCGCCGCCGGCGGAGCTCAAGTCCTATACCATCGAGAAGCCGGCGCGCATCGCCATCGATTTTCCCGACACCGCCAGCCGCCTCGACCGCAAGCGCTTCAGCCTGCCCTACGGCAACGCCACGGAGGTTCTCGTCCTCGAGGCGGCCGAGCGCACGCGCCTGGTGCTGAACCTGGTCAAGCTGGTGCCCTACGACACCCGCGTCGACGGCAACAGCCTCTACCTGACGGTGGGCCAGGATTCCGAGGGCCAGTACTTCAAGCGCAGCTCCGATCCGAACCGCATCAAGTCGGCCGTCGAGGAAGTGGTCGAGGTCGTCTCCCGCATCGAGGACCTGGAGTTCCAGCGCGGCCCGGAGGGCGAGGGCCGGCTGATGCTCGAGCTGTCCGATCCCTCCGTGGACGTGAACGTCTACAGCGAGCGCGGTGACGTGAAGGTCGAGTTCATCGACACGGACGTGCCCGAGCGGCTCATGCGCAACTATGACGTCACGGATTTCGCGACCCCCGTGCGCTCCGTGGACGTGGGCACCACCGAGCGCGGGGCCACGCTGACCCTGAAGACCACCGGCGACTTCGACTACCTCGCCTACCAGGCAGACGACCAGTACGTGGTGGCCGTCAAGCCCCTCACCGAGGCCGAGGTCGAGGAGCGCCGCAGCGAGTTCGCCTACGTCGGTGAGCGCATCTCCCTGAACTTCCAGGACATCGAGGTGCGGGCGGTGCTGCAGCTGATCGCCGACTTCACGGAGCTGAACCTCGTCGCCTCCGACACGGTGTCCGGCCGCATCACCCTGCGCCTCAAGAACGTGCCCTGGGACCAGGCCCTGGAACTCGTGCTCAAGACCAAGGGCCTGGACAAGCGCCAGGTCGGCAACGTGCTGCTGGTGGCGCCGGCGGCGGAGATTGCCGAGCGGGAGCGCCAGGAGATCGAGGCCAACAAGCAGATTGCCGAACTCGCGCCGCTGCGCTCGGAGTTCATCCGCATCCGCTACGCCAGGGCCGCGGAGATCGTGCGGCTGTTCGAGGCCGGCTCCGAGGAGGGCGGTTCGCTGATTTCCTCCCGGGGCTCGGTGATCGTGGACCCGCGCACGAACTCGCTCATCATCACCGAGACCTCCTCGAAGCTGGCGGAGATCCGGGACCTCATCGACAAGGTCGACATCCCGATCCGGCAGGTGATGATCGAGTCGCGTATCGTCATCGCGCAGTCCGACCTCGAAAAGGAGCTCGGCATCCAGTGGGGCGGCGGTTACCTGGACCCGGACGCGGACGGCAACGTCCTGTCCGTTTCCGGCGACACCAACAACGTCTCGGACCTCAACGCCGCCGTGATCAACGGCGCACAGCCCAGCCTGTCCTACCCCGGCGCCCTGCTGGTGGACCTCGGTGTGGGCAACGCGACCAGCGGCTTCGCGGTGGGCTTCACCTCCGAGGATCTCTTCCTCACCGCCGAGCTCAACGCTCTCGAGTCGGCGGGCAAGGGCGAGGTGGTGTCGCAGCCGAAGGTCATCACCGGCGACAAGCAGCAGGCCAACATCAAGTCCGGTACGGAGATCCCCTTCCAGCAGGCGGCGGCCTCCGGTGCGACGGCGGTGCAGTTCAAGGAGGCGGTGCTGTCCCTGGACGTGACCCCGAACATCACCCCGGACGACCGCATTCTCCTCGACCTGGTGATCACGCAGGACTCCGTCGGTGACCTCGTGCCCAGCGGCCAGGGCGGTCTCATCCCCGCCATCGACACCACGGAGCTGACTACCCAGGTGCTCGTCGGCAACGGCGAGACCGTGGTCCTCGGCGGCGTGTTCCGCACGGAGCTGGTGGAAACGATCAACAAGGTCCCGTTCTTCGGCGACATCCCCTACGTGGGCGCGCTCTTCCGCAACGAAGCGCGGCAGACGACGAAGACCGAGACGCTGATCTTCATCACCCCGCGCATCCTCGCCGACACGCTCCTCGACTAGCGGGTCCCCCGGCAGGCCGTGACCGCTCCGCGCCGGGTCTTCCTGGTCGGCCCCATGGGGGCCGGCAAGACCACCATCGGTCGCCAGCTCGCCCGGTCCCTGGGCCTCGGCTTCGCCGATTCCGATGCGGAGATCGAGGCGCGGACCGGCGCGGACATTCCCTGGATCTTCGACGTCGAGGGCGAGGCGGGCTTCCGCGACCGCGAGGAGGCCGTCATCGCCGAGATGACCACCTGGGAGGACACGGTGCTGGCCACCGGCGGTGGCGCGGTGCTGCGGCCGGCGAACCGGCGGGCGCTGGCGGAGCGGGGCTTCGTCATCTACCTGCGCACGACGCTGGAGGAACAGCTGCGCCGCACGCGCAAGGATCGCAACCGGCCCCTGTTACAGGCACCGGACCCGGAGGGCACGCTCCGGCGTCTCTTTGCCGAGCGCGACCCGCTCTACCGCTCGGTGGCGGACCTGGTGATTGACACCGATTCGAGCAGCCCCAAGACTGTGGCGCAGCGCGTGCTGGCCTCCCTGCGCGCCGCCATCGACAGCTGACAGGTACCGCCTCATGGCGCTGATCATGCACACGCTGCACGTCGACCTCGGCGCGCGCAGCTATCCCATCTACATCGGCCGCGACCTGCTCGGCGACCCGGCACTGCTCGGCGAGCACCTCGCCGGGCGCCAGGTGGTGATCGTCTCCAATGACCGGGTCGCGCCGCTGTATCTCGGCCGGCTCCGCGATGCGCTGGATACGCGGGTGGCGGTCACCGAGGTGATCCTCCCGGACGGCGAGGCGTACAAGACCCTCGACAGCTTCGAGACCATCCTCGACCGGGCGCTCGCCGACGGACACAACCGCACCACGACCTTCATCGCTCTCGGCGGCGGGGTGGTCGGTGACCTCACCGGGTTCGCCGCCGCCTGCTACCAGCGCGGCGCGGCTTTCCTGCAGGTGCCGACGACGCTGCTGGCCCAGGTCGACTCCTCCGTGGGCGGCAAGACGGGGGTCAACCACCGCCTCGGCAAGAACATGATCGGCGCTTTCCACCAGCCGGCCGCGGTGCTCATCGACCTGCAGGTGCTGCAGACCCTCTCGGACCGGGAGTTCGCCGCCGGCCTGGCGGAGGTGATCAAGTACGGCCTGATCCGCGATGCGGGCTTCTACCGCTGGCTCGGCGAGCACCTGCCGGCGCTCCTCGCGCGGGAGGAGGCGGTGCTCGCGGAGGCTATCGAGCGCAGCTGCGCCACGAAGGCCGCGGTGGTGGCCGAGGACGAGCGCGAGGGCGGTGTCCGCGCGATCCTCAACCTCGGCCACACCTTCGGCCACGCCATCGAGACCGGCCAGGGCTACGGCAACTGGCTCCACGGCGAGGCGGTGGCCGCCGGCATGGTGCTCGCCCTGCGCCTGTCCGCGGCCCGGGGCTGGGTGCCCGCGGCAGAGGTGGACGGGCTGCTCTCCCTCCTGCGCCGCGCCGGCCTGCCCGTGGTCCCGCCGGCGGACATGGATGCGGCGCGCTTCCTCGCCCTCATGGCCCGGGACAAGAAGGTCCTCGACGGCCGGCTGCGCGTCGTCCTGCTGCGCGGAATCGGCAACGCCGTGGTGGTGGACGACGTGGACGGGCAGGAAATCGACGCCCTTCTCGGCGGCCCGGTGGCCATTTAGGACCACCCCCGGGCGGTTTGTTCGGCCCCTGCCATCTGTGTAAAATCACCGGTCCCCGCCCTGCCAAGCGTCGCCGTGGCGAGGCGAACGCCGCGGTAACCAGCTGATTTATCTTGATTTCTGGAAGTCTTATGAGAGCAGGCCTGTATCGACCTGAGGAGTTCCGTGACAACTGCGGTTTCGGGTTGATCGCGCACACGGCCGGTGATGCGAGCCATCGCCTGCTGCAGTCCGCCATCGAGTCGCTCACCTGCATGACCCATCGCGGCGGTATCGCCGCGGACGGCAAGACGGGGGACGGCTGCGGCCTGCTCATGCAGATGCCCCGGGAGTTCATGGCGGCCGTGGCGCGCGAGGACCTGGGCCTCGAGCTGCCGGCCAACTTTGCTGTCGGCATGGTCTTCCTCGCGGCCGACGAGGCGCGTGCCGACACCGCCCGTGCCGCCATGCAGGGTGCCCTGGAGGACCAGGGCCTCCCGGTGCTCGGCTGGCGGGCCGTGCCGACGGACCCGGGCGTCTGCGGCGAGATCGCGCTGGCGTCGCTGCCGCGCATCGAGCAGGTCTTCCTCGATGCGGGTGAGTTCACCGAGGCCGAACTCGCCACGAAACTCTTCGTCGCCCGCCGCAAGGCGGAGATCGCCAACGAGGGCGATCCCGACTTCTATATCTGCAGCCTGTCCGCCCGGGTGCTCAGCTACAAGGGCCTGGTCATGCCCGTGGACCTGCCGCGCTTCTACCCGGACCTCGGGGACGCGCGGCTGACGACCGCGATCTGCGTTTTTCACCAGCGCTTCTCCACCAACACGCTGCCGCGCTGGCCCCTGGCTCAGCCCTTCCGTCTCCTCGCCCACAACGGCGAGATCAACACCATCCAGGGCAACCGCAACTGGGCGGAGGCGCGCACCGCGCTGTTCGAGTCCGAGCGGCTGCCGAACATCCGCGAGATCGCGCCGATCGTGAACCGCACGGGCTCGGACTCCTCCAGCCTCGACAACATGCTCGACGTGCTGCTGACCGGCGGCGTCGACATGCCCCGGGCGCTGCGCATGCTGATTCCGCCGGCGTGGCAGAACATCGAGTCCATCGACCCGGACCTCAAGGCGTTCTACGAGTACCACTCCATGCACATGGAGCCCTGGGACGGGCCGGCGGGCATCGTGCTCACGGACGGCCGCTACGCGGTCTGCCTGCTCGACCGCAACGGCCTGCGCCCGGCGCGCTGGGTGCGCACCAAGGACGGCTTCATCACGCTGGCCTCGGAGGTCGGCACCCACGAGTACCGCAGCGAGGATGTCCTCGCCAA
The DNA here is from genome assembly GCF_054552115.1 of Pseudohaliea sp. NCBI lineage: Bacteria > Pseudomonadati > Pseudomonadota > Gammaproteobacteria > Cellvibrionales > Halieaceae > Pseudohaliea > Pseudohaliea sp. The sequence continues at coordinate 26,459 of NZ_JBTOLW010000006.1, forward strand.
GGGCCGGGTGGGTCCGGGCCAGATCCTCATGGTCGACACGCACACCGGGGAGCTCCTGCAGAGCGAGGAGATCGACAACCGGCTGAAGGCCAGCAAGCCGTACAAGCGCTGGCTGAAGGAGAACGCCGAGCGCATCGTCGGCAGCTTCGACCCGGAGGTGACCCCGGGCATCGAACCCGACCGTATGAACGCCTACATGAAGATGTTCCAGGTGAGCTTCGAGGAGCGCGAGCAGGTGCTGCGCCCGCTTGCCGAGAGCGGCAACGAGGCGGTCGGCTCCATGGGCGACGACACGCCCATGGCGGTGCTTTCCGCCGGCCCGCGCTCGCTCTACGACTACTTCCGGCAGCAGTTCGCGCAGGTGACCAATCCGCCCATCGACCCGCTGCGCGAGGCCATCGTCATGTCCCTGGAGACGGACCTCGGTGGCGAGAAGAACATTTTCTCCCAGGGCCCCGAGCACGCGGACCGGGTCATCCTCACCTCGCCGGTGCTGTCCCAGGGCAAGTTCAACACGCTGATCAACTTAAAGCGCGAGGGCTTCTCGCCGCGGGACGTGGACTGCACCTACGACCCGAAAAAGACCACCCTGGGCGAGGCCATCGCCGCCATGGTGGACGAGTGCGCCCGCCTGGTGCGTGACGAGGGGGTGACCATCCTCGTGCTCTCGGACCGGGCGATCGCCCCGGAGCGGCTGCCGATCCACAGCCTCCTGGCCACCGGCGCCGTGCATCACCACCTCATCGCCAAGGGCCTGCGCTGCGACGCCAACATCGTCGTCGAGACCGCCAGCGCCCGGGATTCGCACCAGGTGGCTTGCCTGCTCGGCTTCGGGGCCACCGCCGTCTATCCCTACCTCGCCTACAGCGTGCTCGAGGACCTGATGCGCTGCGGTGAGCTGCTGGGCGACCCGGGCGTCTGCTTCAAGAACTACCGCAAGGGCATCAACAAGGGCCTGCTGAAGATCATGTCCAAGATGGGCATCTCGGCGGTGAGCTCCTACCGCGGTGCCCAGCTCTTCGAGGCCATCGGCCTCGCCGACGCGGTGGTGGACCGCTGCTTCTGCGGCGTCACCTCGCGTATCGCCGGCGCCGGTTTTGCCGAGCTGGAGGCGGACCAGCGCCGCCTGGCCCTCGATGCCTGGCGCGAGCGCAAGGCGATCCAGCAGGGCGGCCTGCTCAAGTACGTGCACGGCCAGGAGTACCACGCCTTCAACCCGGACGTGGTCACGACGCTGCAGCAGGCGGTGGCAGGCGGCGATTATGCCGTGTACCAGCGCTACGCCACGCTGGTGAACGAGCGCCCGGTGGCGACGATCCGCGATCTCCTCGAGCCGGTGTGCGCCGACCGGGCGCTGTCCCTCGACGCGATCGAGCCGCTGGAGAACATCCTCAAGCGCTTCGACTCCGCCGGCATGTCCCTCGGGGCGCTGAGCCCCGAGGCGCATGAGGCCCTTGCCGCGGCCATGAACCGGATCGGCGCGCGCTCCAACTCCGGCGAGGGCGGCGAGGACCCGGCCCGCTTCGGCACCGGGCGCGTGTCCAAGATCAAGCAGATCGCCTCCGGCCGTTTCGGGGTCACGCCGCACTACCTGGTCAACGCCGAGGTGCTGCAGATCAAGATCGCCCAGGGTGCCAAGCCGGGCGAGGGCGGGCAGCTGCCGGGCGGCAAGGTCAACGGGCTCATCGCCCGGCTGCGCTACTCCGTACCCGGGGTGACGCTGATCTCGCCCCCGCCGCACCACGACATTTACTCGATCGAGGACCTGGCGCAACTCATCTTCGACCTCAAGCAGGTCAACCCGGAGGCGCTGGTCTCCGTGAAGCTGGTGTCCGAGCCCGGCGTCGGCACGGTGGCCGCCGGCGTGGCCAAGGCCTATGCGGACCTCATCACCATCTCCGGCTATGACGGCGGCACCGCGGCGAGCCCGCTCACCTCCATCCGCTATGCCGGCTCGCCCTGGGAACTGGGCCTTGCCGAGGTGCAGCAGACGCTGCGTGGCAACCGCCTGCGCGGCAACATCCGCCTGCAGGCGGACGGCGGTATGAAGACCGGCCTCGACGTGATCAAGGCGGCCATCCTCGGCGCCGAGAGCTTCGGCTTCGGCACCGCGCCCATGGTCGCCCTGGGCTGCAAGTACCTGCGCATCTGCCACCTGAACAACTGCGCCACGGGGGTCGCCACGCAGAATGAGCGCCTGCGCGACGACCACTTCAACGGTACCGTTGACATGGTGGTGAACTTTTTCACCTTTATCGCCACGGAGGTGCGCGAGTGGCTGGCCCGCCTCGGCGTCGGCTCCCTCGAGGAGCTCATCGGCCGCACGGATCTCCTGCGCGTGCTCCCGGGAAGCACCGACAAGCACAAGCGCCTCGACCTGTCGCCGATCCTGCACAAGGACGAGGACAGTGCGGGTCAGCCCCAGTTCTGCCAGGTGCCCGCTAACGTACCCTTCGATCGCGGCGAGAAGGCGGAAGCGATGGTCGCCGCCACCCTGCCCGCCATCGAGGCTATGGCCGGCGGCGAGTTCGACTTCGCGGTGACCAACTGCGACCGCTCCATCGGCGCGCGCCTTTCCGGCGAGATTGCCCGCCGCCACGGCAACACGGGCATGGAGGCGGCACCGATCACCCTGCGCCTCACCGGCACCGCCGGGCAGAGTTTCGGCGTCTGGAATGCCGGCGGCCTGCACATGTACCTCGAAGGCGACTGCAACGACTACGTGGGCAAGGGCATGGCCGGTGGCAAGCTGGTGGTCTATCCGCCGGCGGGCTCCGAGTTCCGCTCCCGCGAGGCCGCGATCGTCGGCAATACCTGCCTTTACGGGGCGACCGGCGGCAGGCTCTTCGCGGCAGGGCTGGCGGGCGAGCGTTTCGGCGTGCGCAATTCCGGCGCCCATGCCGTGGTCGAGGGCGCCGGCGACCACTGCTGCGAGTACATGACCGGCGGCTGTATCACCGTGCTCGGCGACACCGGGGTCAACTTTGGCGCCGGCATGACCGGCGGTTTCGCCTACGTGCTGGACTTAGAGCGCCGCTTCATCGACAAGTACAATAGCGAGCTGGTAGAGATCCACCGGGTAAGTTCCGAGTACATGGAAGCCCACCGCACCCACCTGCGCGCCATCATCGCCGAGTTCGTCGAGGAGACGGGGTCGGCCTGGGGCGCAGAAGTGTTCGACAATTTCGAGGATTTCGTCGGCAAGTTCTGGCTGGTCAAGCCGAAGGCGGCGGACCTCGACCAACTGCTCACGCGCCTGCGCGAGACCGACTGAGACCGCGCCGGCAGGAGGACATCCCATGAGTGGACGCGTCAGCAACAACTTCCAGTTCATCGATGTCGGTCGTCACGACCCGGACAAGCGCTCCCTGTCGACCCGCAAGACCGAGTACGTCGAGATTTACGACCCGTACACCAAGGCGCAGGTCGAGGAGCAGGCGGACCGCTGCCTGGAGTGCGGCAACCCGTACTGCGAGTGGAAGTGCCCGGTGCATAACTTCATCCCCAACTGGTTGAGGCTGGTGGCCGAGGGCAACCTGTTCGAGGCCGCCGAGCTGTCGCACCAGACCAACACGCTGCCGGAAGTCTGCGGCCGGGTCTGCCCCCAGGACCGGCTCTGCGAGGGCGCCTGCACTCTGAACGACGGCTTCGGCGCCGTGACCATCGGCTCCAGCGAGAAATACATCACGGACACGGCGCTGGCCATGGGCTGGCGGCCGGACCTGTCGAACGTGGTGCCCACGGGCAAGCGCGTGGCGATCATCGGCGCGGGGCCCGCGGGCCTCGGCTGCGCGGACGTGGTCACCCGCGCCGGCGTGAAGGCCGTGGTCTACGACCGCTACCCGGAGATCGGCGGCCTGCTGACCTTCGGCATTCCCGAGTTCAAGCTCGAGAAGCAGGTGATGATGCGCCGCCGGGAGATCTTCGAGGAAATGGGCATCGACTTCCACCTGAACACGGAGGTGGGCAGGGACGTGGAGATCGACGATCTGCTCGCCGACTTCGACGCGGTCTTCCTTGGCATGGGCACCTACAAGGCCATGCAGGGCGGCTTTCCCGGGGAGGACCTGCCGGGCGTCTACAAGGCGCTGTCCTACCTCATCGGCAACGTCAACAACAACCTGGGCTTCGACCAGGCCGACGGCGAGTACGTGAACCTGCGCGGCAAGCGCGTGGTGGTGCTCGGCGGCGGCGATACGGCCATGGACTGCGTGCGTACCGCCGTGCGCCAGGGCGCTGCCGACGTCACCTGCGCCTACCGCCGGGATGAAGAGAACATGCCCGGCTCCCGTCGCGAGGTAAAGAACGCCCGCGACGAGGGCGTGACTTTCCTCTTCAACCGCCAGCCGCTCGAGGTTGTCGAGTACTTCGGCGAAGCGGGCGGCGTGAAGCTGGTGAAGACGGAGCTGGGCGAGCCGGACGCGGGCGGACGGCGCCGGCCGCAGCCGATCCCGGGCAGCGAGCACGTGCTAGAGGCCGACGCGGTGATCATCGCCTTCGGCTTCCAGCCGAGCCCCGCCGACTGGTTTTCCACCGCCGGCGTCGACACTAACGATTGGCAGGGCGTGGTCGCGCCCGAGCACCAGCAATACAAGTTCCAGACCACCAACCCGAAGGTGTTCGCCGGCGGCGACATGGTCCGCGGCTCGGACCTCGTGGTCACGGCGATCTGGGAGGGCCGCCAGGCGGCCGAGGGCATCCTCGACTACCTCGAGGTGTGAGCAGCGCCGGCCCGCCGGCCATCGCACAACGCAAGGACAACCACGACCCATGAGTGAACTCAAGAACGACCGTTTCCTGCGCGCGCTGATGCGCCAGCCCGTGGACCGCACCCCCCTGTGGATGATGCGCCAGGCGGGCCGCTATCTCCCCGAGTACCGCGCCACCCGCGAGCAGGCCGGCTCCTTCATGGACCTCTGCCGGAACGCGGAGCTCGCCTGCGAGGTCACGATGCAGCCGCTGCGCCGCTACCCCATGGACGCAGCTATTCTCTTCTCGGATATCCTCACGGTACCGGACGCCTTGGGCCTCGGCCTCTACTTCGAGACCGGTGAGGGGCCGCGCTTCAGGAAGACCGTGCGCAGCGAGGCGGACATCGAGGGCCTCCTGCCCATCAAGGCCGAGGATGATCTCGGCTACGTGATGGAGGCGGTGCGCACGATCCGCCGTGAACTGAACGGCAGCGTGCCGCTCATCGGCTTCTCCGGCAGCCCCTGGACCCTCGCCACCTACATGGTCGAGGGTGGCTCCTCGAAGGACTTCGCGCGGGTGAAGGGCATGGCCTACGACCAGCCGGAGCTCATGCACCAGCTGCTCACGATCCTCGCCGATGCGGTCGCCGACTACCTCACGGCGCAGATCGATGCGGGCGCGCAGGCGGTGCAAATCTTCGATACCTGGGGGGGCGCGCTCTCCGCCGCGGGCTACAAGGAGTTCTCGCTGAAGTACATGCAGCGCATCGTCGCGCGCCTGCCGAAAGAGGCCGACGGCCGCAAGGTTCCCTGCATCCTCTTTACCAAGGGGGGCGGCCAGTGGCTGCCGGCCATTGCCGAGAGCGGGGCCGACGCGGTCGGCATCGACTGGACCACGGACATCGCCACGGCCCGGGCGGCGGTCGGCGACAAGGTCGCGCTCCAGGGCAACATGGACCCGGCCATGCTCTTTGCCTCCCCGGCGCGGATCCGCGAAGAGGTGGCGTCAATTCTCGAGGGCTTCGGCCACGGCAGCGGCCACGTGTTCAACCTCGGCCACGGCATCACGCCCGGTGTGAACCCGGACCACGTGACCGCCTTCGCGGACGCCGTCGTGGAACTCTCGCCGCAGTACCACAAGAACGACTGAGCCCGGCGGGCGCCGGCCGGCGCCCTCGCTTCCCCGTTCAGCCCTCGCTGCAGGGCCAGCCGTGGTCCATCTCGAGGGCCGGCTGGTCCGAGCCCGGCCGGCCCACCACTTTCGCCGGTACGCCGGCTACGGTGGTGTGCGGCGCCACCGGTTGCAGCACCACGCTGCCGGCGCCGATCTTGGCGCCCTCGCCGACGGTGATGTTGCCGAGGATCTTGGCCCCGGCGCTGATGAGCACACCGTCGCCGATCTTCGGGTGCCGGTCTCCTTCCTCTTTGCCGGTGCCGCCGAGGGTGACAGACTGCAGGATCGACACGTTGTTGCCGACGACGGCCGTCTCGCCGATGACCAGCCCCGTGGCATGGTCCAGCATGATGCCGCGGCCGAGCCGGGCCGCCGGGTGGATGTCCACGCCGAACTTCGAACTCATCCGGTTCTGGATCAGCAGTGCCAGCGAGCGCCGGCCCTGCTGCCAGAGCCAGTGCGACACGCGGTGGGCTTCGAGGGCGTGGAAGCCCTTGTAATAGAGAAAGGGGATGTACAGCTCGCAGCAGGCCGAGTCCCGGTCCACCACCGCGCACAGGTCCGCGCGCACGGCGTCGAGGATCGCCGGCTCACCGCGGAAGGCCTCGAGCATCACGTCCCGCAGCAGCAGGGACGACAGCGCCGGGCTGTCGAGCTGGTTGGCGAGGTGGAAGCTGAGCGCGCTCTCGATGGAGCGGTGGTTCAGGATCGTCGCGTGCAGGTAGCTCGCCAGCATGGGCTCTTCGGCCGCGTGCGACGCCGTTTCGTCGAGGATCTGCTGCCACACGGGGTCGAGCCGCTGGCGTTCCTCCGCTGTCTTGGCCATGGCTATTCCTCCGGGTCGGCGTGAGAGGGTAGCGCATTCACCCGGCGAGTCACAGCGCCGGCCCGGGAGCCGACAGCCGCGCCCGGCAGCGCCAGAGCGCGTGGCCGCTGGCACGGTACTTGGCCTCGAAGCGGGTCAGCGGCTCGCCCGCGGGTACCGCGCTGACCGCCGAGCGAACCCCGGCCAGGTGCAGGGCGATGCCGAACTCCTCGACATAAAGGCGCCAGTTGCTGCGCAGCTCCAGTGCCCCGCCGAGCGCGAGCAGCAGCGGAAAGGCCGGGTGGCCGTGCACGCGCCGCTTCAGCTGCGCGGCCTTCGGCCAGGGGTTGGGGTAGAGCAGGTAATGCGCCGCGAGCCGCACGCCTTCCCCCGCCAGCACCTGCCACACCGCCTCGCAGTCAGCGCGCAGCAGCAGGTAACCGTCGCCCGCCTGCCCGTGCCTTGCCAGCCGCGCCGCGGACTTGTCGATGCCCACCACGAGGCAGTCCGGGTGCTGCTCCGCCAGTGCCCGGGTGCTCGCGCCGGTGCCGCAGAAGCTGTCGAGGACGAGGGGCCGAGAGTCCGCCGCGCGCCGCTCGGCAAGCGCCGCGAGCGCCGGCCCGTTATGCGCCGCCACCGGCTTGCGCCAGGGCTTGCCGAGGTGCCGCTCGATGAGCGCCCCCAGCCCCGGGTGCGGCCCCGCCTGGTTGCTCTCTACCTGCCTGGAGTTGCCCGCCATCGCCTCGCTGCCGCCCTGACCGTTGCCCCGCGTCTGCCCTGCCCTGGCTACCGCGTCATTGCCGCTGCCCTGCGGCCCTGCGATCATAATCGCTGGTACCCTCGGTCCCAAACCGGGGCTCCAAACCAAGGCCCCAAACCAAGGCCCCAAACCAAGGCCCCCAAGCGATGCACGAGGACCTGCGCCCCTACTGGCTGAAGAAGCTCTACCTGCGCTACCGCGACTGGTACACGGACTATTTCCTGCGCCCGCGCTGCGCGCACCTCGGCCCGCACGCCAGTCTCATGAAGCCCTGGTACGTGCATATCTCGGGCAACCATATCCACATCGGCCGCAGCTTCACCGCCATCGGCGAACCGGGCGCCCGGGTGGAGATCGGCGTCTGGGGCCGCGAGCAGGGCCGCGGGCGCATCGAGATCGGCGACTGCGTGCTCATGAGCCCCGGCAGCCGGCTCTCGGCCTCGGACGAGATCACGATCGGCGACGGCACGATGCTCGCCAACGGCGCCTACGTGACCGACTCGGATTGGCACATGCTCTATGACCGTACGGCCCGCGCCGAGGCGGTCACTCCGGTGCATATCGGGCGCAACTGCTGGCTCGGTGACCACGCCACGGTCCTCAAGGGCGTGACCATCGGCGACAACAGCGTGGTCGCCGCCCGCGCGGTGGTCACGAAGGATATCCCTCCCAACGTGGTCGTGGCCGGTAACCCCGCCCGGGTGGTCCGCGAGCTCGACCCGGAGCGCCCGATGACCACCCGCCTCGACTATTTCGCCGACCCGGAGGGCATGGAACGCTTCTTCGACGCGGTGGACCGGGAGGTGCTTTCCGGGAACTCGTTCTGGCGGTGGCTGTTGTCGGTGGTTTATCCACGGTCCGTGGTCAAGCGCTAGTTGGCGCCGGGGGTACTTCGTAGTCGGCGTCGGGGTGCTTCGTAGCTCGGCGTCGGGGCCTGGGATTGACTGTCCCGGGACCGCAAAAGCGCCATCCATGGCAGCTCGACGAAGGCCATCCATGGCCTTCGACGTCCCGGGACAGTCAATCCCAGCCCCCGCCGCCTGACGTTGCTGCCAGCCCCAACGTCTGAGGTAGCTGCAAGGCTTCAACGCACTGGCTCAGTCGGCGCTAATCGTGTGGCTACACGGCAGGTGGTGGAGGGAGGGGAATACCCCGCCGGGATGTCGGGGGTCATGGATGGCCCCCACCAAGCTGCCATGGATGGCGCTTTTGCGGTCCCGGCAGGGTATGCCCCTCCCTCCAGCGCCGGGCTAAAAGGCACCATCCCGCCAAGTTGCCATGGATGGCGCTTTTGCGATCCCGGCAGGGTATATCCCACCCTTCAGCGCCGAGCTACAAAGCTCCCCGCACGAAGCCAAGCCGCAAAATTCACAGCAACCGCAACGGCTCCTCATCCATCGCAGCCAGCTGCTCGCGCAGCTCGAGTACGTGGTCGGCCCAGTAGCGGTCTGTGTTGAACCAGGGGAAGCTGTGGGGGAAGGCGGGGTCGTCCCAGCGGCGGGCGAGCCAGGCGGCGTAGCGGATGAGGCGGAGCGTGCGCAGGGTCTCGATCCAGCGCAGCTGCCGGGGGTCGAAATCCATGAACTCCTCGTAGCCGGCGATCAGCTCCGATAAAAACGCCTCGCGCTGCAGCCGCTCGCCGGAGAGGAACATCCACAGGTCCTGGATCGCCGGGCCCGTCATGCAGTCGTCGAGATCCACGAAGTGGGCATTGTCGTCGCGCCAGAGAATATTGCCGCCGTGGCAGTCGCCGTGCAGGCGCTGGCAGTCGGCGGGGGTGATCTCGGCCCAGAGCGGGGCGACGCGGGCGGCGAGGTCGGCGGTGAGGCTCTCGTAGGCGGGCCTGAGGTCACGGGGGATGAAGTACTCGAGGAGGAAGGCGCGGTTGTCGTCGAGCATGGCCTTCGGGTCCATGGCCGGGCGGTGCTTGAAGGGCTTTGCGGCGCCCACGCGGTGGATGCGGCCGAGGGTGCGGCCGAGGACGAGGAGGGCATCCGGGTCGTCCAGCTCCGGGGGGTAGCCGCCGCGGCGCGGGAAGAGGGCGACGCGGAACCCCGCGTGCTCGAAGAGCGTGCGGCCGTCGGCGCCGGCCAGGGGCGCGATGACCGGGATTTCCGCCTCCGCGAGCTCCGCGGCGAAAGCGTGCTCCTCGAGAATCTGTTCGTCCGTCCAGCGGCCCGGCCGGTAGAACTTGGCGATGAGCGGTTCGCCGTCCTCGATGCCGACCTGGTAGACGCGGTTCTCGTAGCTGTTGAGGGCGAGGAGCCGGGCGTCACTCAGGTAGCCGGCGGCCTCCACGGCGTCGATGACCGTGTCCGGGCCGAGCTGGTCGTAGGGGTGGTTGCTCACAGGCTGTCTCCGGCAAGGGCCGTGCTCTTGATCTGGGCATAGAGGGCGTCGCCGGGGGCGAGGGCCAGCGCGTCGGCGGATTTTCGGGTAATGCGGGCGAGGAGCCGCTGGCCGTCGATGGCGAGCTGCAGCAGGCAGTGGCTCTCGCCGGCGGGGCGCAGGGCCTCCAGGGTCACGGGCAGCAGGTTGAGGATGCTCGTGTCCGCCGGCCGCGAGCGGCAGACCGACACGTCCCGCGCCGGGATGCGCAGCCGCCGGCGTTCACCGGGGCTGGCGCGCTCGGCGGTGACCCAGAGCGGCTCGCCGGCGAGGGTGAGCCGGGTGAGCCCGTAGGCCGCCTCCGTGCCGGCTACCGTCACCTCGACGATGGCGGCGGCGTCGGGCTCGTCGGCCAGCGGCGAATCCAGGCGCCCGGCGAGATCGAGGAGCGGGCCGCGGGCGGCAAGCGCGCCGCCGTCGAGGACCAGCAGTTCGTCGGCGATGCCGGTGATCTCCTCGATGCTGTGGCTGACGTAGAGCAGCGGGATCGCCAGCTCGGCGAGGGCGGCCTGCAGGGCCGCTAGGCACTCGCGCCGGGCCCCGCCGTCGAGGTTGGCGAGGGGCTCGTCGAGGAGCAGAAGCCGCGGGTTGGCGAGCAGGGCGCGGGCGATGGCGACGCGCTGCTTCTGCCCGGCGGAGAGCGTGTCCGGCCGGCGCGGCAGCAGGGCCTCGATGCCGAGCGCCGCGCTGACGGCGGCCGCTTCCGGCCCCCCGGGTGCGGCCCGGCGGCGGGCAAACTCGAGGTTGCCGGCGACGCTGAGCTGGGGAAACAGGCGCGCATCCTGGAACACCACCGCGGCCCGCCGGCGGTGCGCTGGCAGGCAGTGGCGGCCTTCCTGCCAGGGCTCGCCGGCGAAGGCGATGCGCGAGCCCGCATCGCCCCGGCGCAGGCCCGCGATGCAGTGCAGCAGCGTCGACTTGCCGGCCCCGGAGGGGCCGTACACGGCGGTGACGCCCCGCGCCGGCAGCTCGGCGGCGCAGGCCAGGCGGAAGCCGCTGTCGGGCGCCGTCCAGGCGAGGTCGAAGCGCAGCCCGCTCACCGGCCCAGCCGCCAGGGGCGCAGGCCGCCGCCCCGGTAGAGGAGGTAAAGAAGCAGCAGCGAGCAGACCACGAGCCCGCCGGCGAGGCGATGCGCGCTCGCCAGCTGCAGCGACTCCACCTGGTCGAAGAGGGCGATGGAGACCACGCGCGTCTCCCCCGGGATGTTGCCGCCGATCATCAGCACCACGCCGAACTCGCCGACGGTGTGGGCGAAACCCAGGGCGCCGGCGGTGAGGAAGCTGCGCCGGGTGAGCGGCAGCACCACGCTGGCGAAGCGGTCCCGGGGCCCGGCGCCGAGGGTGGCGGCGGCCTCGAGCAGCTCACCGGGCAGGCGCTGGAAGGCCTGCTGCAGGGGCTGCACCACGAAAGGCAGGGAATAGATGACCGAGCCGATCACCAGCGCCGGGAAGCTGAACGCCAGCTGCTCGCCCGTGAGCCACTGCCAGCCCCGGCCCAGGGGGGTATCCGGCGCGAACAGCAGCAGCAGGTAGAAGCCGAGTACCGTCGGCGGCAGCACCAGCGGCAGGGCGACGATCGCCTCGATGGCGGCGGCCGCTTCCCCCCGCCGCCGCGCCAGCCACCAGGCCAGCGGTGTGCCGAGGAGCAGAAGCAGCACGGCGGTTACCGAGGCCAGGGCCAGGGTGAGGCGGATGGCTGTCCACTCGTCGCCGGTCAGGGACACGGGTCGTAGCCATCGCGCTCAAGCAGCGGCCGGGCGGCCGGCCCCGCGAGCCAGGCGAGAAACGCATCGGCCTCGGTCTCCCGGCCGCCGGCAACGACGATGGCCTGCTGCTCGATGGGCGCGTGCCAGTCCGCCGGAATCAGCTCGAGTCGGTCGGCGTCGCCGACCAGGGAGCGGGCGACCAGGGCGAGGTCCGCGCCGCCGGTGGCGTGGAACTGCCAGGCCTGCTGCACGCTGGCACCGCGCAACAGCCGGCGCTCGACACCCGCTAAGGGGGGGCGGGCGAGCACTGCCTCCGCGGCCGCGCCGTAGGGTGCCACGGCGGCGTTGGCGATGGCGACGCGCTGCCCCGGCGTCTTCAGCGCTGCGAGAGGGCCGCCGAGGAGCACCAGCCGGCCGCGGGCGTAGCAGCGGCGGCTTGCGGCAATAGCGATGCCTTCTTCCGCCAGGCGCCGCGGCCGCTCGGCGTCGGCGGCGAGAAACAGGTCGAAGGGGGCGCCGTGGCGCAGCTGGTTGTAGAGCATGCCCGTGGCCGCGCTGCTGAGCACCACGGCCGTGCCCGTCTCGCGCTCGAAGGCAGCGCCCGCCCGCTCGGCGGTCGCGCGGAAATTGGCCGCCACCGCCACGCGCAGCGGCTCGGCCAGGACGGACTCCGCCACGGCGGGCAGCGCCAGGAGGCAGAGGGCGAGCAGCAGGGCGGACAGTCGCTTACGGCGGGGCATGGCGCTCTCATCGCTGGGTCGTGGCCGGCGCACGGGCGATACACCAGAGGTCTACCCGCCGGGCCCCGGCGGCCTTCAGGGCGCGGGCCGCGGCGTCGGCGGTGGCGCCGGTGGTGCAGACGTCGTCGACCACGGCGAGATGGAGGTTGTCACAGGGCCCCCGGGTAGTAAAGGCACCGGCCACGTTGGCGCGGCGCTCGCGCTGGCCCAGCGCCGCCTGGTTGCCCGTGGGCCGGTGGCGGCGCAGCAGGCGGCGGTCGATGGGGACGCCGTCGAGGCGCGGGTCCCCGCGGACGATGGCCGTGGCGAGCCGCTCGCCCTGGTTGAAGCCCCGCCACCACAGGCGGCGCCAGTGCAGCGGTACGGGCACCACCCGGTCGGGCCGCTCCGGGGCCGGCGCATGGCGCCGCCACAGGTCCGCGAACAGGGCCGTCAGCGCCACCTCCCGCCGGTACTTCCAGCGGCTCACGAGTTCCGCGAGCGTGGCATCGTAGCTGAGCGGTGCGAGCACCCGGTCGACGGCGAGGCCGCTGCGGCAGGCCGGGCAGGGCGGCCCGCCGGCCGGCGTATCCGGCAGGGCGCAGCGCGCGCAGCCGTTGCGATTGAAGGTAAGTGAGCCTTCACATTCATCGCACAGCGCCAGCGGCCGGCGGCTCAGCCGGTCGCAGACGGCGCAGTGGTGCGGGAACAGGCCGTCGACCAGCGCGCCGGCGGCGCGCCGGGTGCCGCGCCACACCGTTGCCGCCGCCTTTCCAGCCATGACCGCAGTGTGCCCGCCACGGGGCACCGATGCGCGCATGCCGTTGCATCACTTGTGAGCGGAAAGTGGTCGAAAACATCCTTTCGTTCCGGCGCCAGGACGGCCGCCACGCGTACTTCCGGCCGGAAGGTCTTCCAGGGCGGTAGGGGCGGGTGCTGGAGGATGCCCCCACAAAGCGTGTATCGGGGAGCGACTGGGGGCATCCTCCAGCAGCCGGCCCGGGAACCAAGGATGAAATCGCAACAAAAAAAGCGTCGCCGTGGCCTTCCGCTACGCGAGATATCGACTATAATTCTGCCCCATGTAAACGGTGAACACATACACTGCCGAATATCGGCCGGAGGAGACCCACCGCCTCGGCCCGCTACCCCGCGGCATCGCCGCGGTTCTGTTGGAGGAAATACACCATGCCAGACTACAAGGCTCCCCTGCGCGACATTCGCTTCGTCATCGACGAGGTGCTGGATTCCGGGGCCGTCTACCAGACCCTGCCCGGCTACGAAGAGGCCACGCCGGACCTCATGGCCGCCATCATCGAGGAAGGCGCCAAGTTTGCCGAGGGCGTGCTGTCGCCCCTCAACCAGAGCGGCGATGAAGAGGGCTGCACCTGGTCCGAGGACGGGGTGAAGACGCCGGCCGGTTTCCCCGAGGCTTACAAGCAGTTCGTCGAGAACGGCTGGCCCTCGCTTTCCGCCGACCCGGAGTTCGGCGGCCAGGGCATGCCGAACATGCTCGGCATCGTCATCAACGAGATGGTCGGCACCGCCAACTGGTCCTGGCTCATGTACCCGGGCCTGTCCCACGGCTGCATCAAGACCCTCGAGGCCCACGGCAGCGACGAGCAGAAGGCGCGCTACCTGCCGAAGCTCGTTGCCGGCGAGTGGACCGGCACCATGTGCCTCACCGAGGCCCAGTGCGGCTCGGACCTGGGCCTCCTGCGCACCAAGGCAGAACCGCAGGCCGACGGCAGCTATGCCATCACCGGCACCAAGATCTTCATCTCTGCGGGTGAACACGACATGGCCGACAACATCGTCCACATCGTGCTCGCCCGCCTGCCAGACGCACCCGAGGGTACCAAGGGCATCTCCCTGTTCGTGGTGCCCAAGTTCAACGTGAACGAGGACGGCAGCGTCGGCGAGCGCAACGCCGTGCACTGTGCTTCCATCGAGAAGAAGATGGGCATCAAGGCCTCGGCCACCTGCGTGATGAACTTCGACGGCGCGAAAGGCTACCTCATCGGCGAGCCGAACCGCGGCCTCAACCTCATGTTCACCTTCATGAACACCGCCCGCATCGGCACGGCGATCCAGGGCCTGGCCCACGCCGAGCTCTCCTACCAGGGCGCCCTGGCCTACGCCCGCGAGCGCCTGGCCATGCGCAGCCTATCCGGGCCGAAGAACCCGGACGGCCCGGCGGACCCGATCATCGTCCACCCGGACGTGCGCCGTATGCTGCTGACCCAGAAGGCCATCGCCGAGGGCAGCCGCGCCATGCTCTACTACCTCGCCCAGCTCGGCGACGTGGTCGACCGCGGCGACGAAGAGCGAGCGAAGCAGGCCGACGACCTGATGGCCCTGCTCACGCCGATCGCCAAGGCTTTCGTGACCGAGGCCGGCTTCGAGGCGGCCAATCACGGCGTGCAGATCTTCGGTGGTCACGGTTTCATCCGCGAGTGGGGCATGGAGCAGATCGTGCGCGACGCGCGCATCGCCATGCTCTACGAGGGCACCACCGGCATCCAGGCGCTCGACCTGCTCGGCCGCAAGGTGCTCGGCTCCGGCGGCAAGCTGCTCACGGCCTTCACGGACCAGGTGGGTGACTTCATCGCGGCGTACGACGACGAGGCCCTGGTGGAATTCATGGACCCGCTGGGCCGTTACAAGGACGAGTGGCTCACGCTCTCCCTCGCCGTGGGCGAGAAGGCCATGGCCAACGCCGATGAGGCGGGTGCCGCGGCGGTGGACTACCTGATGTACGCCGGCTACGTGACCCTCGGCTACTTCTGGGCGCGCATGGCCGTCGTGGCACAGGCGAAGCTCGCCGCCGGTGACGGCGACAAGGACTTCTACGAGGCCAAGCTGCACACCGCGCGCTTCTACTTCCAGCGCCTGCTGCCCCGCGCCGACGCGCACCGGGCGGCGCTGGAATCCGGCGCGGAAAACCTCATGGCCATGCCCGAGGCACTGTTCGCCATCTAGGCTGCCGCGCACTCCCGGGTGCGCCCCGGGGGTGCCAGCTCACCGCACGCCCCCGGGAAGCCCCCGGGGATAGCGCCGAAAGCTCACCCCGCGTGAGCGGGCGATGGCTCGCGGCGCTACAATAGGCCCATGGAAAACAGCAAGCACGAACAGGGGCACGATCCGGTGGATGACAACAGCCCGCGCCTGAAGCCGGAAGACCAGGCCAAGGTCGACGAATTCCTGCAAAAGGGCGTGAACTCCGTCGAGCGCAAGCCCTTCAAGCCGATCCGCCTCGTCATCCTCCTGCTGGTGGTGGTGACCACGCTCAGCGTGCTCAGCCAGCTACTGGCGAAGTGGGCAGGGGTGTACTGACCATCCTGGATGACGTTCCCGCGGGAACGTCTCCGGCTTGCCGCTGCTTTATCCGTCCGCGCGCGGCGCTGCAAGCCGCGCCGTGAGGCGCTCCTTCACGTCCGGCCATTCCTCCCGGGTCATGCTGTACATCACCGTGTCGCGAATGGTGCCGTCCCGGCGCAGCGCGTGGCCGCGCAGCACGCCGTCCTTCTTCGCGCCGAGGCGCTCGATCGCCCGCTGGCTGGCGAGATTCAGGTTGTCCGTGCGCCAGCCCACCAGGTTGCATCCCAGCGACTCGAAGGCATGGGCCAGGAGCAGCAGCTTGCAGGCCGTGTTCACGTGCGTGCGCTGCGCCCGCCGGGCATACCAGGTGTAGCCGATCTCCACCCGTTTCACCGCCGGGATGATGTCGTGGTAGCTGGTGGAGCCGAGCACATCGCCGCTTGCGTCCTCGATCACCGCAAAGGCGAAGCGATGCCCTTCCTCCCGGCCGGCCAGGGCCCGGGCGATGTAGTCGCGTGTTTCCCCGGGGGCCGGCACGGAGGTGACCCGCAGCTGCCACAGCTCACCGTCCGCCGCGGCTGCGCGCAGGCCGTCTTCGTGCTCGAGCGTGAGCGGCTCGAGGGTGACGCCGTGGGCGCGAAGAATTACCGGTTTGACGAATGCCATGAGAGTTTGTACCCCGCGCCGAGCGCACAGTAATGTTCAGTGGTGTGGCCCCGAGCCAGGGGAAGATCATCACCGGCCTCGCTGCCCAGTGGGGGCGTGGTATCTCATGCGTCATCCGAGTCCGTCTCAGGGCTATCCGTAGTAACCTTGTAAAGCCCCCCTGAGATGCTTGTGCCGCGACGCCTGTGCTTCTTCTGACTCTTTGTCATCGTTTGAGGTGGCCCGAATTCAAGAATGATGCCGCCACTGCGTTGTGATTTTGTTATGTGCAACAGATGATCTGTATTCGCGATCGTGTGTTGTAGCTCTTTGATCCGATAGCTGCCTGCAGCACGGAGTGCATCGAGCTCGACAATTGTCAGGTTATTGGTCTGGTATTTGCCACAGGTTGGGCAATGAACAAGAATCCTGGCGCCGCTCCACTCGGGAGGAACCACCGTGGCCGCATTACCGCAGAGAGGGCAGGTGTTCATAAATTGGCAGCCGTCCCGGCACGAAGCCTTACAGTAGCCCAGGGGCGTCGACATCGGCCATGCTTGCTGCGCTGTCAGCTGACCACGAACGTGCCCACAGGCCTAAGTGTGGATCAGGAACAGGCCGCGTCAATTCTATCTTCGAGAGAGATGCCTCGAAACTCCGCATCGACGGGCCTCGGTGGTCCGAACGCCTTCGCTCCGCCGTCATCAGGGAAGTTAGATCGTCGTGTTCGGGCACCAGAGGCGTCGCCAGCGCTCGGCCTTCTCGTTCCCGTCGAGCTGTTGCGGCGACACCACCGTGGCCGCCGGCAGCGCCGATTTATCGAGCTCTGCCTCGGCGAGCAGGCGCTTCAGGCGGGCGTTCTCCCGCTCCAGCTCGCGAAGGCGTTTCGCTTCTGAGGCGTGCCCAGACGGATGTTCTGCGACAATGGCAGCGAGTTTCAATCCCGTCTTGTTGACTTGTGGGCGTACACGCAAAAGGGCCAGATCGAGTTCTCAAGGCCAGGAAAGCCGACGGACAATGCGCATATCGAATCATTCAATGGTAGCCTGCGGGACGAATGCCTGAACGTGCATTGGTTCGTATCGCTGTCGGATGCGAAGGAGAAGCTGGAAGCTTGGCGGACCGATTACAACGAGACCCGACCTCACAAGGCTCTCGATAATCGAACGCCCAGTGAATACGCGGCCTTAATGGCTGACGAAGGACGGAAAGTCTCGGCCTGAGTGGCTCGGCATTGGGGTTACCTCCAATAGATGGAAATCCCACATCCTGCATGGCTCGAATTACAGGGGTACGGTCAATGTTCAGCGGCATTTGAGGCGATGGGTGCGTTAGCGTCAGCAAACTTGCACAGCGGGTCAAATGTCCGCTGCAACACATTGTTAGACGACGAATCGCCTTGGCGTAGCATTCACGTAGGCTTTGAATAAAGCGTCTTTGAACTCGTGGTAGCGATTCCCTCGGTCAATCAGTTCACCACCGTACTTAGCTTGCCTCAAATGCCCCAGATACACCGCAGGTTGATCGATACTCTTGCAAAGAGCATATGCTTCTGTGTTGTGAATCTTGTCTCGGGCAATTCCCGCAAATGCCCTGAGCACGCTTTCGCGCTGTGGAGAACTCGCTACTGCCTTGCGATAGCGCTCCTCCAGCATTGCTTCGTGTCCCTCCGTGGCGATGGCTGAAAGCGCGTTGTCGAGTTGCTCTGGCCCCACGGACTTCAATTGGAGCCGAAACGCCTCCAAGAGGGAATACTTTCCAAACAAATGCACAAGGTAGGGTTGACCACGACAAAGATCTGCTATGCGATGTTTGATGGCTTCGTCAAACAGAAGCTCCCTGTTAAGGGACTCTTCCGCCTTGGTCAATATCTCTACTACTTCGTCCGATGGCATGGGCGGGAGAAGAACGGCTCCTTCTGTCATTTGTCGCTGCAGGGACTGGTGCTCAACGATAAGCCCCTTCAAATCATCGGCGACCCCGACAAGCATCACTTTCAGCTTTACACCGGCGAGGGCTTTGAGTAATGAGGCCAGCCCTGACCGATCCTTCATTCGATCAAACTCGTCGATGACTAATAGGACCCCGTCAGAAGCTACATTTTGAGTGTCCTTGACGACTTCGGTGAATGATTCCACCCAACCCCGTTTCTTCGGTGAGGTTTCGGTAGTTTCCTGATGCTGGGATGTCGCTCCTATTCCGCTTGGTGCAACTGAAAGATTCCTGGCATCCTGAACTATTCGCTTTGTAACGTCTTCCTGCACCCAGGGTGCAAATCCGTCCGTTGACGTAAGTGAACGTTGAAGAAGACGTTCCAAGTCGGTAACTGTGTCATCACACGTTATTCGCAGAGTGAGAAAGTCGAACTTTTCATCCTTGTAGTCCTCTAGAGCCAGGGCCTTCAAGATTCCAAGCTTTCCCTCGGCGACGTCTGCAACTTGCCGAGCGAAGCTACTCTTTCCGATTCCGCGTTGGCCGTAAACGCACAAATGAGCACCGTCACTGAGCAAAGCTTCGAGCGCCCGAACAAACTCCGTGCGCCGGCCTGCGAAACGTTTAGGATCTGATATTTCTTGGGCAGGCTGAAAAACGTTTATAACTTCTCGACGGCTTATGCTCACCACGTCTCCTTATTCTTTCGTCGAATGCTCAGCATACGCTGCGGAAAGCCAACTCGGCGCCTAACGCCAGCCGTAACCGGCGCATTTGTAGTGAGCGCAGCGAACGAAAAATGCGTCCGAGTTTACGGCCTTGTTATGTTTTTTCGTACGTAAACGGATCAATGCCTTTTTCCTTGTTCCAATACTGCAATGTAACAATGAATGCTTCTAGAGGATAAACACTATATCCCAAGCATCTCATGAAGAAATCAAGGCCTTTCATGCTTGGAAAGAAGTACACTCCATCTTTATTGTTATTCAAGAACTTCACATCATGAATAAGCCCCAAAACCTTTAATGATTCTATTTGAGGACGAAACCTTGAGATAGCGATTGAGTGATCGTCTTCAGTTTCCAAGAGTTGCTCATGACTCCTGTTCGCAATAGGAACAATCTCGCTTAAATCTCCGGGATACATCTTCAGCATTTCTGCATTGCTGAAAATCACTTTATTCTCTGGATAGAACGCGTCATCTTCGTGTGCGCCGATGGGAGGTTTAACGCTACAGCACCTAGGATCGAAATATATTTCATTGATAAGGTGCGCTTGAAATGGGGTAAGGCGCTTTAATATATCTATGTAGATGAGGGAATCATCAGCCGCAGCTGTTGTGCCAGATGCTATAGCCAGCAAACCTGCCCACATTGACTGAATGCATTCATCTTCACACCATGATGCTTGCTCAATTACCTCTTTTACAAGTATTGGATTAGCCTGCCCGGAAGCTTCAATTTTTTGATGTTTAATTTTCTTCTGTGTTTTTTCGGCAATCTTAGTAAGATTTTCTTGCCTGAATGCTGCCACTTTGTCCTTCAGGAATAGCCCAAATTCTTCTGCTGCAGGCATACAAATGGCACCAAAGAAAGCGCCAAGCCCATCAACGGTCTTAACAGTGGCGCTTTCTACGGCTTTGGATAATGGCTTGATGCCCACGATATCTAAGCTATTGTCATCCGGCACTTAAGAACTCCGTTTATTGTTTTTTAAACATAACAGCGTCTTAACCGGACCATGCCGCCTAACACCTTTCCGCCTATCTCGGGGCTATTGCTGCTGATCACAGTTAAAATATCCTGATATTTCATAGCCTTACAGGCGTTTTCTCCAAATCACCCCTTTGTAAACGACGCCGTGCCGGTATAACAGCCCCTGATACGAGGAAGTGATGTTTTGAAAAAGCCTTGTAAATTAGACCAGTACAAAAAGAGACGGTCTGCGCCGGTGAAAAACGGGCTGACGGTACCTGGCGTTGGGCTGAGAGAAGAGGGCTGTCGGTAAGGTTCGGGGAGAGTAAACAGGCCGGCCTTGCACCGGCCCCTGCGGGGCGCGTCGGCCCCGCAGTCAGCTGGCCGGGTGGCCTACCCGCACTTCGAATCCGCACAGTTCAGGCAGGTCATGCAGCCGTCCATGAGGACGACGGCCTTGGTGTGGCACTTCATGCACAGGCTGGCGCTGGGCGGGAAGGGGTTGTCCTCCGCCTCAGCGCCCTCGGTCTTTTTTGCATCGCTGGCCCCGCCGCTCAGCTCCATGCGCTTCTGCTCCAGGTACTCCTGCTGGTGCTGGTCGAGGTCCGAGTTGATGAGGCCGATGTGCTTCATGTGGTCCTCGATGGCGTAGCCGATCTCGGCCACGATCGAGGGCATGAACACACCGCCTTTCTTGAAGTAGCCGCCGCGCGGGTCGAACACGGCCTTCAGCTCTTCCACCAGGAAGGTGGCGTCGCCGCCCTTCCTGAAGATCGCGGAGATGAGCCGGGTCAGGGCCACCACCCACTGGAAGTGCTCCATGTTCTTCGAGTTGATGAACACCTCGAAGGGGCGCCGGCTCTCGTGCTCCGTGCCTTCGTTCAGGATCACGTCGTTGATGGTGATGTACATGGCGTGCTCGGAGAGCGGCGTCTTCACCTTGTAGGTGGAGCCCACCAGCCGCTCCGGGCGCACGAAGGCCTCGTGCATCTGCACGACATTGCTTTCCGGTTGCTGCACCTCGGCCGCCGCGGCCTCCTGCGCAGCCTGCTCGGCCTCGGGCTCGCGGACCTTGTAGCCGACAATTTTCTTTTCGATCTTCGTGGTCATTGTCTCGTCGCCCTCCCGGCGCTCAGAACTTGCCGTAGTAGCCTTCTTTCAAGGCGTCGAACAGGTTGGCGGCGGTGTGGATCTCGCCGTCGTATTCCACTTCCTCGTTGCCCTTCAGCTCCACGGTCGTGCCGTCGTCCAGCTTGAACTCGTAGGTGGTGTTCTCCAGGTCCTTGTCCTTCACCAGCACGCCCTGGAAAGCCTCCGGGTTGAAGCGGAAGGTGGTGCAGCCCTTCAGCCCCTTCTCGTAGGCGTAGAGGTAGATGTCCTTGAAGTCCTCGAAGGGGTAGTCCGTGGGCACGTTCGCCGTCTTCGAGATGGACGAGTCCACCCACTTCTGCGCCGCAGCCTGGATGTCCACGTGCTGCTTCGGCGTCACGTCGTCGGCGACGGTGAAGTAGCCCGGCAGCTGCTCGTCCTCGTTCTCCGAGTACGGCATGGCCTTCGCATTGATCAACTGGCGGTAGGCCAGCAGCTCGAAGGAGAACACGTCCACCTTCTCTTTCGTCTTGCGCCCCTCGCGGATCACGTTGCGCGCGTAGTGGTGCGCGAAGCTCGGCTCGATGCCGTTGCTGGCGTTATTGGCCAGCGACAGGGAGATGGTCCCCGTGGGCGCGATGGAGCTGTGGTGCGTGAAGCGCGCGCCTTTCTCGGCGAGCTTGTCCACCAGCTGCGGCGCCGCCTCGGCCACGCGCTGCATGTAGCGGCTGTAGCGCGCGTGGAGTATCCGGCCGGGGAGCTTGTCGCCGACCTTGATGCCGTCGCGGGCCATCTCCGGCCGTGCGTCCATCATCGCCGGGGTGACCTCGAACTCGTCGTCCATGATCGGCGCCGGGCCCTTCTCCTCGGCCAGCTCCACGGCCTGTTCCCAGCCGGCGAGGGCCATTTCCTTCGCGACGCGCTCGGTGAATTCCACCGAATCGTCGTCGCCATAGCGCATGCCGAGCATGGTCAGCGTGGAGCCGAGGCCCAGAAAGCCCATGCCGTGGCGGCGCTTGTACTCGATTTCGTGGCGCTGCTCGTCCAGCGGGAGGCCGTTGATCTCGACCACGTTGTCGAGCATGCGCGTGAATACGGCCACCACCTCGCGGTAGCGGTCCCAGTCGAAGCGGGCCTTCTCCGTGAACGGGTCCAGCACCAGCTTGGTCAGGTTCACGGAGCCGAGGAGGCAGGAGCCGTAGGGCGGCAACGGCTGCTCGCCGCAGTTGTGGGCGTGCAGGCCGTTGGCGTCGAAGGTGTTGATACCCGGCACCTGTACGTCGTAGACGTCTTCCACGCCGTCGGACGCCACGGTGGCCACCGTCGCGACGAACCGCTCGCGGTTCTGGCGGCGGCGGTAGCCTGCAAGGGCGTCGTCGAGGCGCCCCTGCTTGGCCGTATCCGCAAAGCCGACCTGCTTGCTAAAGACGGCGAGATTGTCGCCGCTGATCACCAGCTCGTGCTGGGCGCGGGTGGCGTAGGCGGCCGTGCCGCCCCGGCCGTCGGGCAGCTCCGCCTTGCCGGCGGGGCGGCGGTCGCGGTAGAGCGTGCTGTTGATGCCGAGGCGCAGGAGCATACGCTGCGCCGCCTCGAGGGTGGCGAGGTCGGATTGTGCCAGGCGCACGCTGACGCCCTTGGCCTGGCTGCCCTGCACGGAGCCATCGGCGTCGAAGAGGCCGCGCAGCAGGCCGCGGTGGAAGTCGCTGGAACTGCGCTCGGCCTGCGCGGTGATGGCCTTGCGGCCGGGCGCCATGCCCAGGTCCGCGGCTAGCTGGCGCAGGGCGCCGGTTGCCAGCCGGTACTCGTCGCGGCCGGCGACCTTCTGCCAGCCTGAGAAATCGGCGCGGTGGGGCAGGGTGCGGGCGGCGGCCAGCGCCGCGGCCATCACGCCCTCGGCGCCATCCTGCCGGGCGCCTTCGTTGACGGCCAGGGGCTGAGTCCAGACCGACAGGACGGCCTTATCGGCCTTAAGGGTGCCGTCGCCGATGAGCAGGCCGGTGAGGTAGCCCTCTTCAAAGCTGTGCTGGCCGGCCCAGCTCGCAGCGCCCCGGTGGTCGTTGAGGATGACCTGGTCCCCGGGTTGCAGGTCGCCGGCAGCGCACCACTCGGACTCGCGGCGCCAGCGCGTGAGGGTGCTGACCCGGCGCACCCGGTGGTCCGCGGTCAGGCGCAGGCTGTGGCCCTCGCGCGTTTGCAGGCGCACTACGGCTTTCGTCGCCGTGCGGAAGAAGCCTTCGCCGCCGCTGGCATGGTCGACACCGTCGACGCGGGCCAGGAAGGGCTGGCCGACCAGGTCGGCCACCTGGCGCGGGCCCGCCCCGGTCTGCACCCAGGTGTCGGCCGTGACGCAGGGGTTGGTGGCGCGGATGCTCTCCGTCCACCAGTTGTTGTTCATCTCGTTGACCTTGTCGATCAGGATGAAGCCCGGCTCGGCGAAGTCGTAGGTGGAGGACATGATGAGGTCCCAGAGGCGCCGCGCCGGCAGCGTCTTGTAGACCCGGCAGGCCACCTCGCCGTGCTCGTTGCAGAGGTAGTCCTTCAAGACCGGGAAGGGCCGCCAGACGACCTGCTTCGGATCGTTCAGGTCCAGGCCTGAATCGGTCGCCTCCTTCTCCGTCATGGGGAAGGACAGGGGCCACGGCTCGTCGGCCTTCACGGCGTGAATGAACTCGCTGGTGATCAGCAGGCTCAGGTTGAACTGGCGCAGGCGGCCGTCCTCGCGCTTGGCGCGGATGAAGTCGAGCACGTCCGGGTGGTTGATGTCGAAGGTCGCCATCTGCGCGCCGCGGCGGCCGCCGGCGGAGGAGACGGTGAAGCACATCTTGTCGTAGATATCCATGAAGGACAGCGGGCCCGAGGTGTAGGCGCCGGCGCCGCTCACGTAGGCACCCTTCGGCCGCAGCGTGGAGAACTCGTAGCCGATGCCGCAGCCCGCCTTCAGGGTCATGCCGGCCTCGTGATTCTTGTTGAGGATGTCGTCCATGGAGTCGACGATGGAGCCGGAGACGGTGCAATTGATCGTCGAGGTGGCCGGCTTGTAGGCCTGGGCGCCGGCGTTGGAGATGATCCGGCCGGCCGGCAGGGCGCCGTTCTGCAGGGCCCAGACGAAGCGCTGGAACCACTGCTTCTGCTTCTCTTCCGTGGGCTCCGCCTCGGCCAGGGCCCGGGCGACCCGCTTGTAGGTGTCGAGGATGTCCGCGTCCACCGGGTTGCCGGCGCGGTCCTTGAGCCGGTACTTCTTGTCCCAGATATCCTCCGACGCCGGCTGGACGTCGATGTCAGGACCTGCCGTAAACGCCTGTACTGCTTCTCCCATGATTATTCTGCCCCCGCTGTGCTCGGTACCTCGTGGAAGCAACAGTCTGCGCCAGGGGCCGGGGATGTGACAAGGCCTTTTACCCCCTATTTAGATTCTTTTTTCACATGTGCCCACAATATGTAGTGCTTTTTCCTGTGGGCAAGCTGTGGACAGGACGGGCCGGGGAATGCGCAGGAATCCCGCGGCTGGCCGTTGGCGCCGCCGCCCGGGTCTGCTATGATCGCGCTCCCGCTGACGTCGGTGTGTAGCGCAGCCTGGTAGCGCACTTCCTTCGGGAGGAAGGGGTCGCAGGTTCAAATCCTGCCACACCGACCATTTTCTGCTTCAACTTCAACGGTATCAGCCGACCTTCAGGCAGTAGGCCCCGCCCTCGAGCCACTCGCTGCGCTCCCGGCGCAGCGGTACGCGCCCGGCCTTCACCAGAGTCATGCCCGCTGCGCGGGCAGCTTCCAGCAGGTAGTCCTCGCCGTGAGCGAAGCGGCCGGTCTTGCGCAGCTCGTAGCTGCCCGTGGCGGCCAGCTCGGTCGTGCACAGGAAGACCCCGTCCGCTCCCAGCCGGCCGGCGATGGCCGTGAACAGGGGCGCGAGGTCGCCGCAGTAGGGCAGCACATCGGCGGCGAGGATGAGGTCGAAGGGCTTGCCGGGGCGGGCCAGGAAGTCGACCGCCTCGTCCTGGTGCAGTTCGTCATAGAGCTGCCGGTCCGCGGCCTTCCGCAGCATCCCGGCGGAGAGGTCCAGGCCGGTCCGCTCCGCCGTGAGATCGGCGAAGGCCTCGGCGCCGAGGCCCGTGCCGCAGCCCAGGTCGAGGAAGCGCGGGAAGGGCCCGCGGGCACCTGCGGTGCCGTCGAGGAGTTCCCGCAGCTGCTGCGGGCCGCGATAGCCGAGCTCGGCGGTCAGGTGCTGTTCGAAGTGCTCGGCATAGCTGTCGAAGATCGCCCGGGTATAGTCCACCGGGGCTGCCGCGCGATGCTCGCCCCGGAGCGCCGCGAGCAGATGGCTGGCGGTGCCATGGCCCGGGTTGTCCGGGGTGACGGCCTCGAGGGCGGCCCGGGCCGCCGGCGTGTCGCCGCGGTTGGCGAGCGCCAGCGCCAGGCCCAGCTGCGCGCTGCGGTCCCCGGGCCGCCGATCCAGCACGGCCCGGTACTCCTGCGCCGCCGCCGCATAGCGCTCGGCACGAAAAAGGGCGCCCGCGAGGTTGCGCCGCGCCTCCAGGAAGTCCGGGTCCAGCTCCACGGCGTTCTCGTAGCTGGTGATCGCCTGGCTGCGCTCGCCCAGGGCCTGCAGGGCATTGCCGAGGTTGTTGTGCGCCTGCGGGTAGAGCGGCCGCAGCCGCAGCGCCTCGGCGAACGCGGCGCAGGCGTCGCGATGGCGCCCGGCGCGCTGCAGCGTGTTGCCGTGGTTGAAGTGCAGCTCCGGATCATCCTTGATGCGCGCGAGCAGGGCTTCGAAGCAGCTGAGGGCCTCCCCGTTGCGGCCGAGCCTGCCGAGCACGGAAGCCAGGTTGTTCAGCGCTTCTGTAAAACCCGGCTCCAGCCGGAGCGCCCGTTCGAAGGCCTCGGCCGCGGCCGTGTCTTCGCCGGCCTCGCTGAGGAGGACGCCGTGGAAGTTGTGCAGCGCGGGCTGCTCCGGGTGCAGGCGGCAGAGCCGGGCCAGCTCGCTGCGGGCCGCCGGCGCGTTGCTCCTGCGCAGGGCCTCCACCCGCTGGAAATCCGCGGTGCTGAGCGGCGCCCGGGCGCGGCCGCCCTCGCCCCGCAGGGCCTTGAGCGCCTTCTTCGCCTTCTTGTGCTGTGGCGCCTGGGCGAGGATCTGGTGGTACAGGCGCTTGGCCTGCTCCGGGTCCCCGCGGCGGGCCGCTTTACCGGCCGCTTTCAGGGCCTCGTCGATGCTCAGGGGGCGCATGGCCATGGCGCGCGCTCGGCCTCGCTGTCTCAGTGCTTCGGTTGGCGGAGTATACGCGAAGGGGCCGCGGGGCCGTAGGGCCTTGCCGCCGCCGGGGCGCGCCGCCGATACTGGCACCCGGTGTCACGGGAGTACCGGGTGAATACAGTACGCAGTGTCAGCCTCGTGCTCGGCAGCGGCGGAGCGCGGGGCCACGCTCACATCGGCGTGGTGCGCGCGGTGCGCGAGCGCGGGTACGCCATCCGCAACATCGCGGGCACATCCATGGGCGCGCTCATCGGCGGGGTCTACGCCGCGGGTGCGCTCGACACCTACAGCGACTGGGCCTTCCACCTGGAGCGGCGCGACGTGGTCCGCCTGCTCGACGTCTCTTTTTCGCGGCGCGCCCTGTTCAAGGGCGAACGGGTCTTCGACGTGCTCCGGGAGCTGCTCGGCGAGCGCCAGATCGAGGACCTGGATCGCGGCTTCGTGGCCGTGGCCACGGACATCAACGCCCAGCGGGAGGTATGGTTGAACCGCGGCGAGCTGTTCCGTGCCATCCGGGCCTCCAGTGCCGTTCCCGGGGTCTTCACCCCGGTCACGGAGGCGGGGCGGGTGCTGGTCGACGGCGGCCTCGTCAACCCCATTCCCATCGCCCCTACCCTCACCGATACCACCGATGCCACCATCGCCGTCAACCTGAACGCCCTGGGAGGCCGCGGGCGCCGGCGGGCGGCGCGGAAACAGGAAGCCGCCAGGGCGGCGGACGAGAAGGCGGAGCGGGAGGCGGCAAGCTACCGTGAGCGCATCGCCGAGTTTTTCCGCGAGCAGTTCGGCGACAGCGAGGCCGCCGAGCCCGAACCCTCGGCGATGGAACTGCTGTCGAAGTCCTTCGATACCATGCAGGGGCAGATCGCGCGCATGAAGCTGGCGACCTACGCGCCCACGGTCACCGTGGAGATTCCCCGGAGCGCCTGCGGCTTCTTCGAGTTCGATCGCGGCGAGGAGCTCGCCGCGATCGGCTACGAGGCGGCCAGCCGGGCCCTCGCCACCCTGGGGCCGCCGGCCGGCCAGGCGCCGGTGGCCTGAGCGGCGGCCCGCTCCCCGGGCTGCCCTCAGTCGTGCAACGCCGTCGCGGGCAGGCGCCGGAGGGCGGCGCTGCCCTCCCAGCGGTCGGCCCAGGCGGTGAAGTCGGCGGCCGCCAGCGGCCGGGCGATGCCGAACCCCTGCGCGACCTCGCAACCCAGGGCGCTCAGGCGGTCCAGGGTGTCGGCGTCCTCCAGGCCCTCGGCCACCACCCGCATGCCGAAGATCTTCGCCAGCGCGACGATGGTCCCGACCAGGCCCTCGTCCTGCGGCGAATGCAGCAGGCGGCTGACGAAGGAGCGGTCCACCTTGAGCTCACAGGCGGGGATGTCGCGGAAGTAGGCCAGGGAGGAATAGCCGGTACCGAAATCGTCGATGGAGATCCGGCAGCCCAGCTGCCGCAGCTGCGTCATGATCGCGAGCCCGGCTTTCGCGTCGCGCATGAAGGCCTGCTCAGTGATCTCCAGGGTCATGTGCGCCGGCGGCATGTCCCAGATCTTCAGGGCGGCGTTGATCATGGCCGGCAGGTCCGCCCGGTCGATGAGGCTCGCCGGGATGTTGACGGAGAGCGGCACGTCCCGCCCCTCACGTGCCCACTCGCGGTATTGCCGCGCCGCGGCGTGCACCACCCACTTGGTCAGTTCGAAGCTGCGCTGGATATCCTCGGCGATCTGCACGGCGACCTCCGGCGAGATCCAGCCGCGCTCGGGGTCGTGCCAGCGCAGGAGCGCCTCGGCGCCGGCCAGTTGCCCGCTGCCGATGGCGACCTTCGGCTGGTAGTAGAGGAGGAAGTCGTTGTCGTGCAGGGCTTCCGTGAACGGCCGGATCAGGTCGTCGGGGCGCGCCTGGCTCTCCTCGAGCACCTCGCTGAGCTCGCGCCCGTCGCCGCGGCGAAGCGCCGCCAGGTGCTCCTCCGCCCGGGCCAGGGTGAGCAGCGCCGACAGGCGGCCAGCCCGGTTCAGGGCGACGGCGATGAGACACTCCGCGGCGGTCAGGTAGCCGTCGACCTGGAGCGCCTCTTCGAGGGCACCACGCAGCCGGCCGATAACCACGGGCAGCAGAGCGGGCTCCGTCACCGTCGGCAGGATGACCGCGAAGGTGTGCGAGGCGATCCGGAACACCGTGTCCTCGGCCCGCGCATGGTCTTCCAGCTCGCGTGCGGTCTCCGCCAGGACGGCGTCGCCGATGTCGTAGGCGTGCCGGTGGTTGATTTCGCGCAGGTTGGTGATATCGACGAGCAGCAGGCCGAGATCGGCGGCCCCGCCGCAGGCGGCGAGCTGGTCGAGGCGTTGGAGGAAGGCGTCACGCGCTATGGCGGGAACCGCGGTCATGTCAGACGCCGAGGCGGGCGGGATCGATGCCGTGGGCGCCGGGGGCGAGGCTGGTGACGATCTCGAGGGGTCCACCCCGCGCGTCTTCCGTGGTCTCGAGCAGGTCCACCATGTGCGGCTTCGGCAGCGGTTGCTTGTCGCCATCGAGAAGCAGCAGAACCTTGGGGCGCAGGCGGCGGGTGCGGTACTCGGAGACGACGACCGCAACCTCGCCGGAGGAAAGTTCTACCAGTGTGCCCGCCGGGTAGATGCCGATGGCCTGGATGAACTCCTCGACGAACTCGGCCTGGAACTCGATGTCCCGGACGTCATGCAGGTACTTGATGGCCTTCGATGGCGACTCGCCGCGCGCGTAGCTGCGATCGGAGGTGAGGGCGTCGTAGCAGTCCACGATGCCGGCGATGCGGGCGAAGATGGGAATGTCGTCACCCTTCAGGCCATCCGGGTAACCCGAGCCGTCGTAGCGCTCGTGGTGGTGCAGGGTCATCGCGATGATGTCGTTGTTGAGGGTGCCGCTGGCGGCGATGAATTCCGCGCCGTGATGCACGTGGGCGCGCACCTGCTCGAGGTCGTCGCCCTCGAGACGCTCGGGGCTGTGCAGGAGGTCCGGCGGTACCTGCAGCTTGCCGATGTCGAAGAGCAGGCCGCCGACTGCCAGCGTGCGCAGGTCCTGCTTCGGCAGGCCGAGCTGTCGCCCCATGGCCACGGCCCAGATCGAGGTCGCCACGGAGTGCTGGTAGGTGTATTCGTCGAGCTGCCGTAACCGCGCAAGCCAGATACAGGCATCGGGGTTGCGGGTGATGCTGTCGATCATCGGGTTCACGGAGCGCTTGATGCTCACCATGTCCACCGCACCACCGCGGGCAAGGGAGCCGTAGAGGCCACGCACCTCGGCGGAGAGCGTGTCGACGGCTGCCGTGGCGCGCGGGTACTCGCTCTCCCAGTCGGCCTGGTCCCGGTAGGTCGTGAGCTCCCGGCCCGGCAGCAGCCGGGCCTTGTCGAGCCGTGCCCGGCTGATGGGGTGGCTCCCCTTGCGGGGATGGCGCCGCCGCTCGTGCTGGGGGGGTGCTGCCCGCGGGCTGCCCCGGTGCTCCTCCCGCTGCTCGCCCTTTTCGACGTCGATGAACACGTACCTGCATAGCGAGCGCAGCGTTGCCAGGTCCTCCTCGCTCCTGATCAGGAGGCCCTGCACAGCGAAGGGGCTCTCCAGCCAGGAGCGATCGAGGCCGGAGACGAACATGCCGAGCTCCAGGTCCTCGACGTTTACTTTGACGATCTCAAGCATCTCTTGCGCCGCCGGTAGCGGCGTTCGCAGCCTTCCTGACTGGCGAGCATATACGAGATGACCCTGGCTGGCACAGGGGCATTCCGCCCGCCGGGCGGAGGGCGGCAGCTAGCGCGGGTAGGCGGGCGCCAGCTCGCGCTTGCTGGCGGCCCCGGGCACTTCCCGCACCAGCCGCGGCACGAGGTAGCCGGGCCTGCGTGTCGCCAGTTCGCCGACCAGCGCCCGGGCGCGCTCTTCCGGCACGTCGAAATGCGCCGCGCCGTGCACCGGGTCCAGCAGGTGGAGGTAGTAGGGCAGGACGCCGGCCTCCCACAGGGCATCCGACAGCGCCGCCAGGGCTTCTGTGCTGTCATTGACGCCGGCGAGGAGCACGGCCTGGTTGAGCAGCGTGATGCCGCGGCCGCGTAGCCGTTCGCAGGCTGCGCGCACGGCGCCGTCGATCTCGTTGCCGTGGTTGGCGTGCAGCACCACCACGGTCTTCAGGCCGTCCCGGTCCAGGGCCTCGAGGAGGCCCGGCGTGACCCGGTCCGGGATCACCACCGGCAGCCGCGTGTGTACGCGCAGGGTCTTGAGCCGCGGCAGCCGCGCCAGGGCGTCGACGAGCTCGTGCAGGTAGCCGTCGCCCGCCAGCAGCGGGTCGCCGCCGGAGAGGATCAGTTCCTCGAGGTCCGCCTGGCCGGCGAGCCAGGCGAGCGCCTCGTCGCGCTCGCGGCGGCCGAGGGCGTTGTCACCGTAGGGAAAGTGGCGGCGGAAGCAGTAGCGGCAGTTCACCGCGCAGCCGCCGGCCACCAGGAGCAGGGCGCGGCCGGCGTACTTGCGCACGATACCGGGGCGCGGGTTGGCGCCGGCGACCTCGCCCACCGGATCCTCGTTGAAGCCGGCCGCCGCCTGCAGCTCGGCGCCGGCAGCCATCACCTGCCTGAGCAGCGGGTCGTCCGGGTCGCCCCGGCGCATGCGGGCGAGGAAGGGCCGCGGCACGCGCAGGGCGAACGCCGCCGCGGCACCGGTGCTGTCGCCGAAGAGCGCCGGGTCAAGGTCCAGCGCCGTGGCGAGCTCGGCCGGGTCCGAGAGGGCCGTGCGCAGCTCTGCCTGCCAGTCGCCGGCCGGCGAGAGCGGGATGGCGTCGTTGGTCACAGCCAGGGTCAGCGGGCGAGGCGGTCGCGCAGACTGTAGAAGAGCATGCCGGCGACGAGGCCCGGGAAGCGCAGCAGGGTACCGCCGGGGAAGCGCCGCGTCGGCATGCCGGCCATGATGTCGAAGCGCTCGGCGCTGCCGCTGATGACCTCGGCGAGGATCTTGCCGGCGAGGGTGGCGATGGGTACGCCGTGCCCGGAATAGCCGTGGGCGTAGAAGATGCGCGCCGACAGGCGGCCGAGATCCGGCAGGCGGCTCATGGTGATGGCCAGGGTGCCGCCCCAGCCGTACTCGATGGCAGTGTCCTCGAGCTCCGGGTAGATCCTGAGCATGTAGGGGCGCACGAAGGCCCTGATGTCGCTCGGGAAGGTCCGCGTGTAGGTTTCGCCGCCGCCGAAGAGCAGCCGGTTGTCCGCGGACAGCTTCCAGTAGTTGATCACGAAGCGCGTGTCGGACATGGAAGCGTCGTCGCGGATCAGCCGGCGTGCGGTTTCCTCGGGTAGCGGCGCCGTGGCCAGCATGTAGTTGTTGATGGGCATGATGCGCCCGGCACAGCGCTTTTCGAGCTTGTCGAGGTAGCCGTTGCAGCCGAGCACCAGGTAGCGGGCCTTGACCGTGCCGTGCGCTGTGCGCACGCGCACGGCGGTGTCTTCCCGGTAGTCGAGGACGCGGCTATCCTCGAAAAGTTCGGCGCCCAGCGCCTGTGCCGCGGCGGCCAGGCCCAGCGCGTAGTTGAGCGGGTGCAGGTGCCGGGCGCCGTAATCCATGAGGCCGCCGTGCATGCCTCGGGCGGAGGTCCACTCGGGCAGTTCCGCCGGTGGCACGTAGCGCAGCTGGTCGTAGCCGTACTGCCGGGCGAGGTGCTCGGCCTCGCCTTCGAGGTCGGCCCCGGCCTGCGCGCTCGAGGCGACGTGCAGGTTGCCGGTCTTGAGTTCGCAGTCGATGGCGAACTCGTCGATGAGGCCGCAGACCGTGTCCACGGCCTCCAGGCCGAGGTCCCAGAGGGCCCTGGCCCGCTCTTCGCCGACCAGCTTCTCCAGCTCGGGCTGGTCGACCCGCTGCCCGGTGCCCACGTGGCCGCCGTTGCGCCCGGAGGCGCCCCAGCCGACCTTGTTGGCCTCGAGAAGGATGACGCTGTAGCCCTGGCGGCGCAGGTGCAGGGCGCTGGAGAGCCCCGTGTAACCGCCGCCGATGATGCAGACATCGGCCTCCCGGTCGCCCTCGAGGCGGGGAAAGGACAGGTCTCGATTGGCACTGGCGGCATACCAGGATTCGGTGTGGGGCTGGCCTTCTTCCATGGCAGAACTCTAGCAGGTGACAATGCGCGCCAAGGATACCACCCCGGGGTTAGGCCCCCTTGCCGGCCCGCGAAAAGTGCTGCGATACTGCCGTCAATCCCCCGAGTGGACGCATCCATGGACGATGAAAAGCAGGTCATCCGGGACTGGCTGAAACAGCACCAGATCTCGGAGGTAGAGGTGCTGGTGCCGGATCTGACGGGCAACGCCCGCGGCAAGTTCATCCCCGCCCACCAGTTCCTCAACGACAGCCTGCCCAAGCTCCCCGAGAGCATTCTTGTCCAGACGGTCACCGGCGAGTACTCCGACGAGCACTGGGAGTTCGTCGAGCCCACCGACACGGACATGCTCCTGAAGCCGGACGTCAGCACCCTGCGCGTCGTGCCCTGGGCGCGGGAACCGACCGCACAGATCGTTCACGACTGCTACAACCTCAAGGGGGACCTGCACCCGCTGGCCTCGCGCACGATCCTGCGCAAGGTGCTCGCGGCCTACAGCGAGGCGGGGCTTTCGCCGGTGGTGGCGCCCGAGGTCGAGTTCTACCTGGTCGCCCGCAACCTCGACTCCGACTACGAGCTCGAGCCCCCGGCGGGGCGCTCCGGCCGCAAGGAGACCGCGCGCCTGTCCTACGGTATCGATGCCGTGGCGGAGTTCGAGGACTTCGTGGAGGACATGTACGAATACGCCGACGCGCAGGAACTCGACGTGGATACGCTGATCCACGAGAACGGCGCCGCGCAGATGGAGATCAACTTCCGCCACGGTGACCCGCTGAGCCTCGCGGACCAGGTCTTCGTCTTCAAGCGCACGGTCCGGGAAACGGCGCACAAGCACAACATGTACGCCACCTTCATGGCCAAGCCCATGCGCATCGAGCCCGGCAGCGCGCTGCACATCCACCAGAGCGTGCTCGACGTCGAAACGGGCCGCAACATCTTTGCCGAGGACGACGGCACCTTCACCCCGGCCATTCTCAGCTATATCGCCGGCCTGCAGCGCTATACGCCGGAACTGATCAGCCTCTACGCGCCGAACGTGAATTCCTACCGGCGCCTGGCCCCGGATATCTCCGCACCGATCAACCTCAACTGGGGCTTCGACAACCGCACCACCGCCTTCCGGGTGCCGCACAGCACGCCGGACCACACGCGGGTGGAGAACCGTTTCCCCGGCGCCGACGCCAACCCCTACCTCGCCATCGCCGCGAGCCTGGCCAGCGGCCTCATCGGCATGCGCGAGCAGCTGACACCGACGGAGCCCCATGCGGGCACGGCCAACGAGGACGACGTGGAAGTCGCCCGGACCCTGGAGGAGGGCCTGCGCAACCTGCGCGCGACACCCGCGCTCTGCGACCTGTTCGGGGACCTGTTCCTGCGCGCCTACACCGCCGTGAAGCTGGACGAGTTCGAGGAGTTCAACCGCGTGATCAGCTCCTGGGAGCGTGAGCATCTTCTCCTGCAGGTCTGAGCGGGCGCGATGACTCTCACCGGGGGCCTCTTCGACAGCCGCCTCGGCTATCGCCTGTTCCAGGCGGTGAAGTACGCGACCTATCTCGCGCTCTGCTTCAACGTCTACCTGTTCCTGCGCGAGGAACTGCTCTCCCTGGAGCATACTTTCACCGGCGGCCTCGCCCTCGGCGAGGTCGTCCAGGTCTTCGCGGCCACCATCGACACCGCGGCCTGGGTGATCCTGCTGCTGCTCTTCGAGCTCGAGACCTGGGTGCTGGATGACGAGCAGATCCGCGGCTGGACGCGCCGGCTGCTGCACTGGACGCGGCTCGCCTGCGGCGCCGCGATCGTCTACGCGTTCACCGGCTACGTGGCCGAGCTGGCGACGCTCCTGGATGCCAGCGTCCTCGAGGGCTTCGACGCCTGCCAGCGGCTATCCGAGCCCTGGTCCGTGCTGGACAAGCTCGACGAGTACTCGCCGCTGACGGCGGCGAACTGCGCGAGCCTGGGGGCAGCGCCGCTGCAGATCAACGGCTTCCAGATCCTCGCCGACGCCGATGTGCTGCGCCAGGCGCGGTGGCTGGCCTGGACGGATGTGATCAACGCCGGGGCCTGGATCCTGGTGGTGATCCTGCTCGAAGTGGAGGTGCGCCTGCAGCTGCGGGGTGACCTCTCCGATCACATCATGCGGATCAACAAGTTCCTGAAGTTCGGGGTCTACGGGGTGCTGTTTCTCGCGGCGGCCTACTGGGGCTATGCGGGGGACTTCCTGGATTTCTGGGACGCTTTCCTCTGGCTCTTCGCGTTCATCTTCATCGAGCTGAACGTATTCGACTGGCAGCAGGAGACAATGCACGGCGCGCCCGCCTGAAGCGCGCCGCCGTGCCGCCGGTCTGCCCGGCTAGTAGTCGTCCAGTTCGAGGTCGTAGTCGCCCAGTTCCTCGCGCAGGCGCTTCTCCTCCAGCCGCCGTTCCGCCCGCCGCCGCATGGCCGCGAGGCGCTGCTTCCGGGAACTGAAGGCTTCCAGCGGCTCGAAGTCGTCGCCGTCGTAATCGCCGATGACGGGCTCGAAGCCGTCGTCGTGGCCGTCGAGGTCGGCCGCCTGTTCGCGCTCACCCATCAGAGATCCTCCCCGGTATTGGCCAGCACGCCATTTCCGCGGAATATCGGACACCGGGGCCGCCGAGTAAAGTGAATTTTGCTGGCATTTGCCGGCCATGGCCTGCTGCCCCGGACAACCGGTTTCCGCGCCCGGCGCCCCCGGCTTCGGCCCCCTGGGCCTCGAAACCAGGCGGCCCGGCCCCATCCCTGGCGGGTGCCGCGCAACGTCCCTGTCGCCGCTCCTCCCTGAGCGCGTGGCAGACCGGGCCGCCTGCGGGGGTCACAGCAAGGCGCATGCCAGCGCGCCGTCGGCCCTTAGCTACGGCGCTTGCGGGGCGGGTCAGCGCGCAGCGCGCGTTGCGGACGCGCCCGCGGACATGGCGGGGTCAGGGCAGGGCCCGGAAGATCGCATCGGCCACGGCATCGGCGTTGCCGGCTGCCGCGTCCACGGTGATGTCGGCGTAGCGTTCGTAGAGGGGACAGCGCTCCCCGTAGACGTCCGCGTAGGACTGCCCGGCGCCGCGGGCAATGCCGCGCAGCGGGTTCGCGGCGACCCGCGCCTCCAGGGTGGCGAGGTCCGCGGCGAGGTAGACCACCGGTCCGGCCGCGCGAAGCCGCCGCATGACTGCCTCGGAGTAGATCACGCTGCCGCCGGTCGATACCACGGCGTCGTCCAGGGGAACCTCGAGAAGCACCTCCTCCTCGATTTCCCGGAAGCGGGGGTTGCCCACGCGATCGACGATGTCCTGCAGGATCTCGCCCTCGCGCACCTGGATGGCGAGGTCCGTATCGGTAAAGGCGAGCCCCGTGCGCTTGGCGAGAATGACCCCGACGGTGCTCTTGCCCGCGCCGGGCATGCCGATGAGGCTGATGGTCTTGTGGCGGCTGGACATGGCGGGCCTCGTTCCCGGGGGCAGGGGGCATTATGCGATTCCCTGCCGCCACGGCAAGGGATGCGGGACCCGGGGGCGGCTTGCCTCGCGGCCGGGGGGCTGGGTAGAGTGTCGCGCCTGCCCGCCCGGAGAACGCCCATGAGCTTCCTGACCACGCCCCTCGATGCCCTGCACCGCGAGCTCGGCGCCCGCATGGTGCCTTTCGCCGGCTACGAGATGCCGGTGCAGTATCCCGCCGGCATCCTCCGCGAGCACCAGCACACGCGCGAGCAGGCAGGCCTTTTCGACGTATCGCACATGGGCCAGCTGGTGATCGAGGGCCCGGGCACGGCGGCCCTGCTCGAGCGCCTGGTTCCGGCGGATATCGAGGGCCTGGCTGTGCACAGCCAGAGCTACGCGCTGCTCACCAACGGCGAGGGCGGGGTGCGCGACGACCTCATCATCACCCGCTGGGGCGAGGAGCGTTTTTTCCTCGTAGTGAACGCGGCCTGCAAGGCCGAGGACATCGCCTACCTCGAGGCCAGCCTGGACGGGCAGTCCCTGGCCGTGCTGGAAGACCGCGCCCTGCTCGCCCTGCAGGGGCCGGCCGCGCGCGCGGTCCTGGCCGGGCTGGCCCCGGACCTCGCCCGGCTGCCCTTTCTGCGGGGGGCGGAAGCGGTCATCGACGGCGTGGATTGCTACGTGACCTGCTCCGGCTATACGGGGGAGGACGGTTTCGAGCTGTCGCTGCCCGCCGCCCGTGCGCAGGCCGTTGCCCGCCGCCTGCTCGCGGCGCCGAGCGTCGCGCCGGCGGGTCTCGGGGCGCGCGATTCGCTGCGCCTGGAAGCGGGGCTCTGCCTCTACGGCCATGAACTCGATGCGAAGACCAACGTCGTCGACGCGGGCCTTTACTGGTCCGTGGGCAAGGCCCGCCGGCCGGGCGGCGATCGCGAGGGCGGGTTCCCCGGTGCCAGTGCCATCTTCAGCCGCAAGGCCTCCGGCCCCGAGCGGCGCCGTGTCGGCCTGCGGGTGGAGGGCAAGCGGCCCGTGCGCGACGGTCAGCCACTGTTCGCCCCGTCCGGCGAGGAAGTGGGGGTGATCACCTCGGCCTGCTACGGGCCGAGCGCCGGCGGGCCCATTGCCATGGCCTACGTGGCTGCCGCCTTCAGTGAAATCGATACACCGCTTGAAGCCGAGGTCCGTGGCAGGCGTCTGCCGGTGCGGGTGGCGCCGATGCCCTTCGTCCCGCAGCGCTACTACCGCGGCTAGCGGCTCCTTGCGGCCTGCGGCGCCGGGCCGGCCGTTCGCGGGCCGCCGGCGTTGCTCAGTTGGCCCAGGCGCGCTCGGCGCGGAACTGTCGCGAGAGGTACTCCATCTGGTCCGCGAGGATCCGCTCCTTGGCGAGGAAGTGCCACTCGTAGGGGTTGGGGCGGAAGGGCACCGCGAGCAGGGGCATGCCCGCCTCCTCCGGCGTCCGGTTGTCCTTCTGCCAGTTGCAGCGCCGGCACGCGGCGACCACGTTCTCCCAGCGGTCCGAGCCGCCGCGGGAGACCGGAAGCACGTGGTCTCGGGTGAGTTCGCCGCGCGGGAACTGGCTGCCGCAGTAGAGGCAGCGGTGGTCGTCCCGGCGGAACAGGGTGCGGTTGCACAGGGGCGGGGTGAAGCGCTGGATCACGCGTCCGTCGAGGGCGACGATCGGCTGCACCTCGATGAAGGACCGCTCGCCGCTGAGGCGCTGGATGCCGCCGAAGACCGGCGGCAGCAGGTCGCCGATGCCGTAGACCACCGCACCCCGGGCGTAGGCGGTGATCGCCTCGTGGAGGCTCATCCACCCACGGGGCTGGCCCGCGAGATCCAGCTTCAGTATCGCTTGCACTTCAGCACCGCTCGCATAGGCCGCGATCCAGGGAAGTTCAACCCACGCTACTGCAATTGCCGCGGGGAAACAATCCTTCGCTGGTCCTTTGCCGGCCGGGGTTCGCCGGCCTGGGCCCGGCGCTCAGGGTTCGGCGGCCCAGTGCGCGCTGCACAGCGGCGCATCCGCGGCGTACACCGTACCCTCGAAGTCCGCGCCGGGCTCGACGGGCCCGACCCCGGCCGGTGTGCCCGTCATGACGATGTCCCCGTCCTCCAGCGTGAACACCCGGGACAGCTCTTCCAGGATGAAGGCGGGCTTGTAGATCATCAGCCCGACGCTGCCGGCCTGTCGTTCCTCGCCATTGATCGTGAGCCGGAGGGACAGCCTGTTCACTGAGCCGTCGAACGGCGTGAAGGGGCCGAACAGCGCCGCACCGTCAAAGGCCTTGGCCCGCTCCCACGGCAGCCCCCTGTTCTTGAGCTCGCCCTGGAGTTTCCGGCGGGTCAGGTCCAGGCCGAAGGCCGCCGCGCTGTAGCGGCCACCCTCCACGAGCAGGGCGATCTCCCCTTCGTAGTGGAGTGGCTCCCCGTCCCGCGTCGCGTACAGGCGGTGGCCGATGGCCGAGTTCGGCTTGGCGAAGACGACCATCTGGTCCGGTATCTCGTTCCCGAGCTCCTCGATATGGCGGACGTAGTTGCGCCCCACGCAGAGTATCTTGGACGGAGCGACGGCCCGGCCGGCGACGTCGATGCGGTTCATGGCTTCCTCCTGGCATCAGCCCCTGCTGGCGGGCTCTCCGGCACCGTTACCCCGGGCGGCCCAGACGAGGGCGATGAGCTTGCTGCCCGGGTCCAGGGGCGGCTCCTCGTCCTGGGTGAACACGCGCAGCTTCTGCCCTTCGGCGAGGGAGAACAGCGGGATCATCCGGTTGCCCGTGGTCTCCTTCCAGTTGTCGACGTCGAAGGATTCGGTGAGGTTGATCACCTTCACCTCCGCGCCCTGGGCGAGCAGGCTGGCGAACTTCTCGTAGGAGAGGTCCTCGCTGAACATGCGCGGGACCTGGTAATCCTCCGGCAGGCGCTCGCGCTCGCTGGCGTCCCGGTCCTCGGCGTTGCGCAGGCTGAAGACCCGGTTCGGTCCGAACTCGCCGCGGTATTTCATGCAGGCCAGCGTGTTCCAGCGCGAGCGGCGGGACATGGCGAAGAGCCGGCCGATGCCGACAAGTTCCAGGTACTGGTCGGCGTGCGAGGAGATCGGGTCGCCGTAGTAGGTCTCCAGCCCCGCCATGCGCGCAGCGCGTACCTCCTCGTAGGATGTGTCGGCCAGCTTGACCCGGAAACCCTGGCGCCGCAGCACGTCGCCGACCGCCCGGGCCACCGGATTGGCGCCGACGATGAGCATGCCGTTGGGCTCTTCCTCGGCAAGGCCCAGGGCCCGGGTCACGGGCCGCGCAGTGATGCTCTGCAGGACGACCGTGGCGATGATCACCAGGAAGGTGTAGGGCACGAGCTGCACCGCATCGCTGTAGCCCGCGTCGGCCAGGCGAAGCGCGAAGAGGCTGGAGACGGCGGCAGCGACGATACCCCGGGGCGCGACCCAGGACAGCAGCGCACGCTGCTGCCAGCTGTAGCCGGCGCCGATGGTGCAGGCCCAGACCATCACCGGGCGGGCGAGCAGCACGACCAGCAGCACCGTGACCCCGCCCCAGCCCGTGGCCAGGATGTCCAGCGGGTCCACCCGGGCGCCGAGAACGATGAACAGGACGGAAATGACAAGGATCGACAGGCTCTCCTTGAAGCTGAGGATCTCGCCCACGCCGACGTCCTTCATGTTGCCGAGAAGGACGCCCATCACGGTCACCGCGAGCAGGCCGGACTCGTGGGCCGCAAAATCGCTGGCGGCGAAGACCAGCACCACCCAGGCGAGGGTGACGACGTTGGCGAGATACTCGGGTACCCAGTGCCGGCGCAGGACGAAGCCGAGGCCGAAAGCGCCGGCAAGGCCGACCACGAGGCCTACCGCAATGCTCTTTCCGAAGACCACCCAGCCCTCGCTGCCCGGAACGAGGTACTGGAAGACGAGCACGGCGAGGAGCGCGCCGACCGGGTCGATGAGGATGCCCTCCCAGCGCAGTACCTGGCTCACGTCCGCGCGCGCCCGCATGGTGCGCAGGAGCGGGTTGATCACCGTCGGGCCGGTGACCACCATCAGGGCCGCGAAGAGCAGGGCGAGGTGGGGCGCAAAGCCCGCGAAGGCCACGCAGCCGCCGGCGATCAGCAGCCAGTTGAGCAGTGCGCCCCAGCTCACCAGGTGGGTGACGGTGCGGCCGTGCCCGCGGAGATCCCGGAAGCGCAGTGTCAGGCCGCCCTCGAAGAGCACGAGGGCGACGCCGAGGGAGATGAACGGAAAGAGCAGATCGCCGAACTGCTCGTCCGGGCGCAGCACGCCGGTGACGGGGCCGGCGACGATACCGAGCACGAGCAGGGCGAGGATCGACGGCGTTTTCAGCCGCCAGGACAGCCACTGCGCGCCCACGCCGAGGACGAGAACGGCGGCGAGAATATACAGCAGGTAGTTGTCCATGAGGGGCTCCCGGGGCAGCGGTCCGCCCGCGCGGGCGGCGTCAGTCGTCGCTACAGTACAGCTTGCAGGGTGCGCTGACGACCTCTGCGACCCTGCCATCGCCGGGGCGCTGGCAGGCGGCCCGCGCCTGCCGGTGGCCCGGGAGTGGCGCGCACGCGGGTGCGCAGGGGGTCGTTCACCCGCCGGCCAGCGCGGGCTGGCGTGTCAGGATCGCCTCGCGCAGGGCCGCGGGGATGGGCGTGGCGCGCCGGCTGCCCCGGTCGACAAACACCTGGCGGATGTGTCCGCGGGCCAGGGCCGTGCCGCAGGCATCGTTGAACAGGGCGAAGTCGAGTTGCGCGCTCGTGTTGCCGAGATGGCTGTAGCCGACCTCCGCCCGCACCGTGTCCTCGATGCGGCACTCGTCGAGGTAGTCGATATTGATGTTCACCGTGAAGACGAGGCAGGGCGTCGTCGAGGGGTCGCTCCAGTCGAAGCCCAGGGACGACAGGTAGGTGCCGGCGGCCTCGTCGGCGAAGACCAGGTAGTTGGCGAAGTACAGGTGCCCCTGGGCGTCCGTATCCCGGTAGCGGACCTTGAAGAATTCGCGGTGTGCGGTGGCTGTGTTCATGCTGTGGTTGTCTCCCCGGGTTCCGTGGGCCGCTTCGCGGTGGCGGCTTTGCGCAGCGCTGCCAGCAGCGCGTCCGCCGCAGCCTCGCGGTCGTTGAGGGCCGACTGCAGCAGCCGTTCCCGCAGCCCCGCGCGCAGGGC
The DNA here is from genome assembly GCF_054552115.1 of Pseudohaliea sp. NCBI lineage: Bacteria > Pseudomonadati > Pseudomonadota > Gammaproteobacteria > Cellvibrionales > Halieaceae > Pseudohaliea > Pseudohaliea sp. The sequence continues at coordinate 67,325 of NZ_JBTOLW010000006.1, forward strand.
CTGCAGCGCCGTTCGGTTCCCGGCTAGGTCGGTGGCAGCGCTGACCCAGGCGTCCGGCGTGGCGGCAGTGAGCTCATCCAGCCCGCAGGCTTCCAGCAGCGCGAGCCCCTGGCGGCTGACCGGACGGAGGCCGTAGAGCGAAACCACCGGCACCCCCATCCAGAGGGCCTCCAGCGTTGTCATCCCGCCCGTGAACGGGTAGCTGTCCAGCATGATATCGATTTCGCCGTAGCTGGCCAGCAGGTCGCGATACGCGCTGGATCCGGCGAAGCGCAGGCGTTCGCCTGCGATGCCGTGGGCGGCAAACAGCTCGCGCACATGGGCCTGGTAGCGGGGGTCGGCGCCGTGGCGGTGCTTGATGAACAGTTCGCTGTCTGTCACGGTCGCGAGGAGCCGCGCCCACAGTGCCAGGCAGTCGTCGTTCAGCTTCGCGCTGTTGTTGAAGCTGCCGAAGGTGACAGCGCGGCGCCGGAGGGCGGGCGGCGGCTGCACCGGCGGGTCGGCGGGGAGGTCCGGGAGCAGCAGCGGCGGTGCGTCGACGGCGACCACGGGCTCAGGGAAGAAGCACGCGGCGCCGTCGGCAAGCAGTCGGCGGCCCAGCAGGCTGGCCGCCAGCGCCGGGTTGCCGACCGGCCCGGGGTAACCGAGCCAGCTCACCTGCAGCGGGGCGGGGCGCAGGGCCAGGGTCCGCTGGCGGTTCCCGGCGCTGTGTCCGGCGAGGTCGACCAGGGCGTCCGGCCTGTCGGCGGCAATCCGCATCGCCAGCTCACGGTCGTCAAGCCGCGCGGTGTCCCGCCAGTGACCGCAGGCCGCGATGCGCCCGCTGGTGCCGTCGCGGCGCGCGCCGTCGGCGTAGAAGAAGAGCTCGCAGCCGCGGGCCTGCAGCGCCGGCAGCAGCGGCGCCAGGATGGAGCCCACCGGATGCTGGTAGAAGTCCGCGGAGAGGAAGGCGATGCGCCGGGGCTCGGTGCGGGCATCGCGGGGTAACGGGGGCACCGGCAGGACGTCTCCGAAGCGCGCTGCCGCGGCACGCAGGTCGGCGCTAGCGAGCACGGGGTCATAAAGCGTCGCCATGGCGTGGTTCGAGAGGAGGTCCAGGCGGGAGCTGTCCTTCTCCCAGGCGGCGAGGAATGCAGCCCGGGCGGTCGTGGTATCGGCTGCATCCAGGCGCAGCATGCCCCAGCTGTTCCACGTGTCGGGGCTGCCGGGGGCGAGGCCCAGCGCCTGCTGGGCGAGAGCGGTGGCCTCTCCCAGGGCCCCGCGCAGGCGCAGGACACCGGCCTGGTTGGAAAGGAACGCGCCGTCACCGGGCGCGAGGCGGTGTGCCTCCCGGTAGCAGGTTTCGGCCTGATCCAGCTTGCCGGCGTGTTGCAGCGTGAGCCCCAGGTTGTTCTGCGTCGGTGCGTGCGTCGGATCGCGGCTTGCGGCCTGCCGCAGCATGGTCTCTGCGAACGGCTCTCCTGCCAGGTGTGCGAGATAGCCCCGGTTGCACAGCGCCGCCACACAGTCCGGTTCGCGGGCGAGCAGCCGGTCCAGCGTTTCTGCTGCAGCCTGCCGGTCGCCGGCGCCGAACTGTGCTTCCGCGGCGGCGAGGGCCTCATCCCTGTTCATCGGCTGGCCACGATGGTTTCGGGCAGCTCGCTGATGGAGTAGTCGAGCCCCGCGCCGCGGCAGCGTCCGCAGAGGGCATGCCGGTAGCGCGCCGCCTCAAGGTCCTCGTGCGCCGTGGTGAGGAAGCTCCCCGCGATGCGGTTTTCCGGCGCATAGGTCGCGCAACACAGGGAGACACTGCCGTCGACGTTGATCACGGTCTGGTTGAAGCGGAGTTCGCAATCATAGGCCTTGCGGCGGTGGCGCCGGACATGCTCGGCATTGCGTACCGGGTCGACGAGCAGTTCTCCGTAGAGCGGGTCGGCGATGTTCCGGCCCTCCACCAGCTGCAGGAGCTTTTCCAGCGGCTGCCAGAAGGCCTGCACCGGCTGCCACTCGAAGCCGAGTGCCTCGCAGGCGCTCCGGACCTCGTCGCGCTCATGGTAGTTGTGCCGGTACAGGTGCTGTCCGACCCAGACGCGGCATGGCCGCGGGCTTTCTGCAACGATTGCGCGCAGGCGTTCCAGGTTGTGCTTGACCCGGTCGATGTCGCCGCCGGTGTGCGAGCGCTGGTAGCTGTCCGGGTGCCAGCCAGAGAGCGACACCTTGATCACGTCGGGCAGGTTTCCGGCAAGGCGCTCCAGCCCCCGGTCGTAGTTCAGGTTGGTGGAAATCATGCTGGGCAGCCCCGCCCCGCGGACCGCGCCGATGATCCGGTCCAGAGCCGGATGGAGGAGCGGCTCGCCCCAGTTGTAGAGCCAGACGGCGGCGCGCCCGCCGGGAGCTTCGCGTTTCACCTTGGCCAGGATGTCGAGAAACAGCGGCTCCGGCATAGTGCCCTTGGGGCGATGGCTGTCGTCGCTGTTGGCAACCGGGCAGCTGGGGCAACGCAGGTTGCAGGTGCCGACGATATCGATGGCGTAGACGTAACGGTCCGCCTCGCGAGGGGCATAGCGGAGGAGGGTCTCCCCGGCGACGGGGTCGTAGACCTCGGGCGCCAGGTAGGCCGGCGCCTGGCAGCGCTCCCATGCATCGCGCAGCGCTCGGTCCGCCGGTGAGTGTGTCCGGGCCAGGCGGAGCCAGGGCCGGGCCTGCTCGCGATAGCCGCGGCCGAAGAGCTCGAGCCCGGCGCGGCGGGGAAGGTCAGCTGTCGCCGGCATGCCGGCCCCGAGCGACCAGGCCCTGTTGGCCTCCTGCTCGCCGCGAGCCAGCTGGCCGGCCGCGAGCAGCGCGACCGCCAGCCGGGTACGCAGGGCGACATCGCCCGGATCCGCTGCCAGGAGCCGTTCGTAAATGCGGGCTGCGGCGTCGTGGTCACCGACCCGCTCCCGGGACGAGGCGAGCGCAAGGTCGTCTGCGGCGCCTCTTTGCCTCAAACCGTCCATGGCCTAGTATGGCTGCCGAAAACAACGAAGAAGAGTACGCGCGATGCAGTCCCACCGCCAGCCCGCCTTTGCCCTGACACCGCTGGTTGTCGCCCTCGCAGCGCTGCATCATGCCAGCCCCGCCGGGGCACAGACCTGCCCCGCGGGGCAGTACGACGACGGTAGCAGCTGCGTGGATGCGCCCGCGGGCTCTTTTTCGACCGGCGGCGCGGTGACCGCCGCCACGCTCTGTCCGGCCGGTCGTTTCACGGCCACCGCGGGGCAATCCGCCTGCACCCTGGCCCCGGCGGGTACCTTCATCGCCAGCGCGGGCCAGACGGCCGCGAGCGATTGCCCGGAGGGGGCGTTTTCCGCGAACAGCGGCGCCTCGGCCTGTACGCTGGCGCCGGCGGGCAGTTTTGTCGCCAGTACCGGCCAGCAGGCGGCCACGCTCTGTCCCGCGGGTACCTTTTCCGCTACCCCGGGTGCGACTGCCTGCAGCGATGTGCCGGCCGGCAGTTTTGCCCTCGCCGGCAGCACGGCGGCCACGGCGTGTGCGCCGGGCAGCTTTACCAGCACCCCCGGGCAGTCCGCCTGCACCCTGTCCCCGGCGGGTACCTTCATCGCCAGCGCGGGCCAGACGGCCGCGAGCGATTGCCCGGAGGGGGCGTTTTCCGCGAACAGCGGCGCCTCGGCCTGTACGCTGGCGCCGGCGGGCAGTTTTGTCGCCACTACCGGCCAGCAGGCGGCCACGCTCTGTCCCGCGGGTACCTTTTCCGCTACCCCGGGTGCGACTGCCTGCAGCGATGTGCCGGCCGGCAGTTTTGCCCTCGCCGGCAGCACGGCGGCCACGGCGTGCGCGCCGGGCAGCTTTACCAGCACCCCCGGGCAGTCCGCCTGCACCCTGGCCCCGGCGGGCAGCTTCATCGCCAGCGCGGGCCAGACGGCCCCGAGCGACTGCCCGGAGGGGGCGTTTTCCGCGAACAGTGGCGCTTCGGCCTGTACGCTGGCCCCGGCGGGCAGTTTTGTCGCCAGTACCGGCCAGCAGGCGGCTACGCTGTGCCCCGCCGGTAGCTACACGGCGACCGCCGGCTCGAGTGCCTGCCTCGATGCACCGCCCGGCACCTTTGTGGCCAGCGCCGGCGCGGCCACGCCCGAGCCCGCACCGGTGGGCTTTTTCGTCGCTAGCGCCGGTGCTACGACGGCTCTGCAGTGCCCCGCGGGCACGACCACCCGCGAGCCCGGGCAGGCGGCCTGTGAAAACAGCGGTGCCACCTTCGCGGTGACGGCGGGCGCGGGCTGGAGCGTGCAGGACAGCGGCACACGCGTGCTCTTCCCGGGACATCCGTCCCTCGATGGCCTGCCTTCAGGCGTTGATTTCCCCCTGGGCCTGGCCGAGTTACGCCTCGACGGCGGTGCCGTCGGTGGCAGCGCGCAAGTGACCATCAGCTACGATTCAGAACTGCCGGCCGGCGCCGAGGTCTGGAAATACGGTGAACCGCCGGGGGGTGGTGGGCCGGCCTGGTATCGGTTCGATGGCAATGCATCGATCGAGGGCAACCGGCTTGTGATCACGCTGACCGACGGCGGTGTCGGTGATTCGGACGGCAGCGCCAACGGCGTGATTGTCGATCCGGTGGGTGCCGGCTGGGCATCGGCCCGCCCCGTGCCTTACCCAGCTGCGCTGTGGCTCGCCCTGGTCGCCGCCCTGGGCGGGCTCGGCATGCGCGTGCTGCGCCGACGCTAGCTGCGCTCCCTGCGCGCCGCGAGGCGCCGGCGCAGGTCGCGGTGCCTGGCCTCGTCGATGGGGAAGCGGGCCATCATCGCCACGGCGACCAGCTTGAGCACGATGCTCGGCGCGCCGTAGAGCACCGCGAGCAGGCGCACGGCCTGGTCGCTGTTGCCGCCCTGGGCCGAGAAGCCGACCAGGTCCAGCAGCGGAAAGATCGTGCCCACGGCCAGGGCGAAGGCGAGCTTCGAGGCGGTGCCCCAGAGCGCGAAGAAGAGCCCCGGGCGCCGCTGGCCGTTCTCCCACTCGTCCCATTCGATGAGGTCGCCGTTGATGGCGCTGGGCAGCGCCAGGTCGGCGCCGATCATCAGCCCCGTGCCCGCGACGATCGCGATGTACCAGGCCGTGTCTCCGGCGCCGAGGAAGGGGGCGCCGGCGAAGAACAGGCAGGAGCCGACGACCGCCACGCACCAGGCCTGGTGCTTGCCGACGCGCCGGGCGACGGCTACCCAGGCCGGTATGGAGACGGCACTCGCCGCAAAATACAGGAACAGCACGGGCCCGGCGATGCCCGGGCGCTCGAGGACGTGGGTCACGTAGAGCAGGAACAGGGTCGCAGGGATCGCGTTGGCCGTGCCGTTCACCAGGAAGGCCAGCAGCAGGCGCCGGAAGGGCGAGGGCTGGCGAAGCAGCGCCCAGGCGCCGCGCAGGCTGTTGCCGCCGCCGGTCACCGGGGACCGGTCCGGGACCCGCCAGAGCGCCCACGGCACGACCACGGCAAGGCCGATGATCAGCAGCAGGCCGATGGCGCGCAGGGAGTCCGCCAGCGTATCGTTGTCCGTGTTGTCGATGAGCAGCAGGCCGCTCAGGGTGCCGAGCAGGCCGAAAAAAGTGCGCGCCCCGGTGATCCGCGCCCGCTGGTGGTAATCGGCGGTGAGCTCGGCGCCCCAGGCGTTCATGGGCACCACGGCGAAGGTGCCGGCGATGTAGATGGCGATACCCCACCAGAACAGGTAGCCGTTGCCGACGCCGGGGGCCGGGTTGAACAGGTACCAGGCGGCCACGGCCAGCAGCGGCGCGCTGGCCGCGACCCACACCCGGCGCCGGCCCAGCCGTGGCGGCGTGCGGTCGGAGAGAAAACCCACGACCGGGTCCGTTACCAGGTCCCAGAGACGGGCCACCAGGAGGATGCCGCCGACGGCACTGAGGCTCAGGCCCAGCACCTGGGCGTAGTAGGTGGGTACGATCACCTGGAGCGCGATGAAGCCCGCAGCCAGGGGAAAAGCGAGGGCGCCGTAGGCCGCGAGGAGGCCAGGGCGCGGCGCGGCCGCGCCCTGCGCCGCGCCGTGCCGTGTCCTTTCCTGCGCGTTCTTGCCTGAAGTCATGCCCTTCCTACGCGCCGGGCGGCAAAAAGGACGCCCGGCCGGCATCGGGGTAGACTGGCGTCTGCGCACGCCAACGGGGGATACTGTGTTGTCCCGCTACAGGGCGGCCGTCAGCCGAGGTCCGCTATGACACGCAGCCAGCGCTCGCTTTACACCCTGGTTCTGGGCGTTGCACTCCTTGTGCTTGTCGCTGCCGCTGCCTATCGCTGGGCGCTCGCCAACCCCGGCGGGCTCGGCCCCCGGGCCCTCGCTGAAACGGCCGCCAGGGGGTACCTGTTCGGCTATCCGCTGGTGCTCATGGACGAATCCGCACGGAGCGCGGGCGAGGATGTACCCGGCGCCACGGTGAACGCCCTGCGCCACGTCCGTGACTTTCCGGGCTCGGGTTTCAGGGCGGTCGTGCGGCCCAACCTCGACACGCTCTACTGCATCGCCTGGCTGGACCTCTCGCGCGGGCCTCTTGTTCTCGAACTGCCGTCGGTTCCCGATCGGTTCTACCAGTTCCCGGTGCTCGACGGCTGGAGCAACGTGGTGGCCTCGCCGGGATCGCGGACCCTGGCGGGGCGCCCCGGGCGCTTTCTCATCGCGGGTCCGGCCTGGTCCGGCGATGTACCCGCCGGGGTCGAACTGATCGCCGTACCGACACGCATCGCCTGGCTTCTCGGCCGCATCCACGCACGGGGCGAGGCGGATTTCCCGGCGGTCCATGCGCTGCAGGACCGGGTTCGCCTGGCTCCGCTCACCGCTGCGGCGCGGGAGCCCTGGCCCGCCGCGGCGGCCGCGCCGGATGTTCCCGGTGACCTGCCCCCGGACCGGGTGGCGGCGCTGCCGGCCCTGGCGTTTTTCCAGCGCCTGGCGGCGCTGCTCGAAGACAACCCGGCCGCGCCGGCGGACCGGGAGGCGCTGGCGGCCCTCGCCCGCCTCGGTGTCGAGCCCGGCGACGGGCCCGCCCCGGAGGCCTTTGGCTGGCTGGCGCGGCGCCTGCTGGCCCGGGGCGTGGAGGAAAGCCGCCGGCGCCTCGCCGCCGCGGTGTCGGACCGGCCCGGCGGGCCTGCGGGCTGGCGCCTGGCCATCGACGGCATGGGACGCTATGGCACCGATTACCGGCTGCGCGCGGGCGTCGCCCTGATCGGCTTCGGCGCGAACCTGCCGGAGGATGCGGTCTACCCGACGACCGACCGCGACGGCAACGGCGACCCCTTGAGGGGTGGTCGCGCCTACCGGCTGCGTTTCCCGCCGGGCGGCCTGCCACCGGCGCGGGCCTTCTGGTCGCTGACGGTCTACGACGGGGAGGGTTACCTGCCGCCGGACGTGGGCGGGCGGCACCGCCTTGGCAGCTCCGATGCGCTGCATCCCGATGCTGACGGCGGCCTGACGCTCTTTCTCCAGCCCGAGCCGCCGGCCGGTGACGCGCAGGCGAACTGGCTGCCGTTACCGCCGTCCGGGCCGGTGCAGCTGACGCTGCGCCTCTACGAGCCCGGTGGCGAGGTGCTTTCCGGCCGCTGGCAGCCGCCGCCGGTGATGCCCGCGGAGGGCTGAGCGGCGCTTCAGGGCGCGCGGTAGACCACCGCGCCGTCGACCAGGGTCATGACCACATCGGCCTGGTGGATCGCGTAGGGGTCGAGGTCGAAGAGGTTCTCGTCCAGCACGACCAGGTCCGCCTGCTTGCCCGGCTCGATGGAGCCGATCTCGTCCTCCAGCCGCAGCTGCCAGGCCGCGTCCAGCGTGTAGCCGCGGATGGCCCGGGCCAGGGCGATGCGCTCGTCCTTCGGTGGCTGCACCGGGTAGTCCGCGTCGCCGGCGGGCTGGCGGGTGAGCGCCATCTCGATGTTGTAGAGCGGGTCCAGGCCGTTGAGGCCGATCCAGCTCGCCGGGTAGTCGCTGCCCAGGGTCACCTTTGCACCGCCCTCCGCGATCGAGCGCAGCGGGTAGAGGTGGCCCAGCCGCTCCTCACCGAGGTACGCCAGGGCGATGTCGTCATAGGCGTACCAGGTGGGCGTGGACTGGACCACGACGTCCAGCTCGCCGAAGCGCGGCACGTCCGCCGGGTTCACCACCTGCGCGTGGCAGATCGTGAAGCGGCTCGCGGTGGCCGGGTGCGCCGCCCGGGCGGCGGCCACCATGTCGAGAGCCATGCGCACCGCGCCGTCGCCGATGGCGTGCATGTGGATGTCGATGTCCCGCGCCGCCGCCGCGCTGGCCACCGTGCTGGTCGGCCCGATGGGAATGAGCGGTTCGGCGCGGTGTCCCGAGGGCTGCAGGTAGGGCTCGAGCGTGTAGGCGGTCTGCGCTTCCACGGTGCCGTCGAGGGACAGCTTGAGCACGCGGACGTCGAAGAACTCGCCGTGGAAGCGCGCCTGGAGTGCCGCCAGGTCAGCAAGCGCCGTGGGCAGCTGCCGGGGGCTGTTGACGTAGTGCGAGCCGACGATGCGCAGGGGAATCCGGTCGTCGGCGGCGAGGCCGCCCATAAAGTCGAAGAGCCGGCCGCCGCCCTCGATCATGCCCGCGTCGAAGGCGGCGGTGATGCCCATGGCCGAGAGTGTCGGCAGGAACTGTTCGGCTGCCCGGGCGAGCGCCTCGTCGGAGGCGACGCCGAGCGCGTCGCTGACCCAGCCGAAGGCCTCGCCCTCGATGAGCCAGCCGGTGGGGCGCCCGTCGGGGTAGCGCTTGTAGTAGTGCGCGCCGGGGATCGGGTCCTCGCTGTCGGCGTCGAGGCCGACCTTCTCCATGGCGGCCGTGTTGATCCAGGCCGAGTGCCCACCCTCGTCGATGATGATCGCCGGCCGGTCCGGGACGGCCCGGTCCAGGTCCTCGGCGGTGGGCCCCTGCGGTCCGAAGGCGGCGCCGAGGAAGCCGAAGCCCAGCACCGGGTCGAGCGCCGGGTTGGCCTCGGCGTGGGCTCGGATCGTCTCGATCAGTTCCGCGGGCGCCATGTCCGGCGACAGGCCGACCGCCTCGAGGTAGGGCAGGGTGCTGCCGATATGCATATGGCTGTCGATGAAGCCGGGAAGCACCAGCTGCCCGCCGAGTTCCACGATCTCCGTGTCCGCGCCCGTGAAAGCGGCGACGCCGGCGTCGTCACCGACATAGAGGATGCGGTCGCCGCGGATCGCCACGGCCTCCGCCCAGGGAGCGGCGCTGTTCAGCGTGTAGACCGCGCCCCCGCGGAGCACGCGGTCGGCGGCCTCGGCGGCAGCGGCCTCGCCGCCGGTGAGAGCCAGTGCCGTGGCGAGAATCATCGCGCCGGTCGCCGTCCCGGGCAGGGTCCTGTGCAGAGTTCTGTGCAGAGTTCTGTAGAAGCTGCCTGTGATGCCCTGCATGCTGTCGGCCTCCCGCCTTCTCGCCAGTACGCTGTGCCAGCGCAGTATAGACCGCGCCTGGCGCAGGGCCGATGGCGCCTACCCCTCGATGGGTAGCGGCAAAGCGGTGTTCCCGCTTGCCGGCCCCCGGGCTTTTGCGTAGCCTCAAGAAAAAATACCGACAGGCGGTCGCTTGCACGCCCCGGGCGCGGCGAGCAGACCCGGCGACAGATCGGTAGCAAGGTACCCGCAAGATAACGTCGAGTCCCTCGCGGCGCCTGCCGGCCTCAGCCGGCCCGCGCCGCCGCGGGGTCCATTACAAAAGCCAGGGGGTAGCTATGACCAGGCGTCACCGTTCCATTCCATCCAGCGCTCGCCGGGGTATCAGCCTCGCCGTGTCCGCCGCACTGTTCTCCGCCGCCAGTAGCGCACAGCAACTGGAGGAGGTGATCGTCACCGCCACCAAGCGGGCCGAGTCCGTCATGGACGTGCCGCTCGCGGTGCAGGCCCTGTCCGGGGACTTCCTGCGCACCGTGAACACGGACGACATCAAGGACCTCGTCTCCTTCACACCGGGCGTTACCGGCAACTCGAAGGACAGCTTTCTCGACACCATCGCCGTCCGCGGCATCTCCACCAACGACTTCGGCAACGGGGGCGACCCGTCCCTCGGGGTCTACAAGAACGGCTTCTACCAGGGCCGTAACGGTGCCGCGGTCACCAGTGTCTTCGACCTCGAGCGCTCCGAGATTCTCCGCGGCCCGCAGGGTTTCCTCTTCGGGCGCAATTCCATTGCCGGCGCCCTCAACATCATCACCCGCAAGCCCGTGCGCGGCGACAGCGACAGCTACATCGACCTGCGCGCCGGCGAGCGGGGCATCTTCCGGGCCGAGGGCGGTACCAACTTCGATCTCGGCGAGGCGATCGCCGTGCGCGTCGCGGGGCTGCACTCCCGCGAGGACGGCTACGTCGACAACGTGATCACCGGTAACGAGCACATCGAGCACGAGAAGACGGCCTTCCGGGTGACCGGCGTCTACGATGCCGGCGGCGCGCTCGACGCGACGCTGTACCTTGAATACGAGGACCGGGAGCAGTCCGGCACGATCTACCGGGCCACCGGCAACGGTCCCGCCTATGCCTTCCTGGAGAGCATCTACGGCGAGATACCGGTGCCCGGCGACCCGCGGGACGTGCGCATCGACGAGCCCCGGAACGGGCTCATCGACAACGGCGAGATCTTCCAGGTCGGCCTGGAGCTGAACTATGACCTCGGCTGGGCGACCCTGACCTCGCTGACCGGCTACAAGGACCACGACTATCACTACACCGAGGACTTCGATGCCACGGCGCTCGCGATCTTCAACTACGAACAGGTGCAGGAGGGCGAGTATTTCGAGCAGGAACTGCGCCTGACCTCGGACACGGACGGGCCGCTCAGCTGGTACGCGGGGGTGTCCTACTACCGCGAGGAGATCGATACGGAATTCCTCGGGCAGCAGGCGGAGGACGTCTACTGCAACGTGTACTGGGGCCAGTCCTGCGCCGACCTGTTCGAGTTCTACAACACCTACTATGGCGGCGCCTACGCCTACATTCTCAACGACTACTGGGGGACCTACAGCTGGACCCCGAGCGCGAACGACGGCCTGATCGACGACTGGAACCGTACCCGCGGCAAGTACCAGGGCTGGGCCGCCTACGTCGACCTGCAGTTCCGCTTCAGTGAGCAGCTGGATGCCAGCTTCGGCGTGCGCTACAACGACGACGAGAAGGAGATGTCCCAGGAGGTCCTCACGGACCGCAACCAGAGTCTCCTTGGCCAGGTGGTGCAGACGGGCTTCACGACCCCCGAGGGGCCCGTGTCCGACACGCAGAGCTGGAGCGAGCCCACCTGGCGCGCGGTGGTCAACTGGCGTCCGACGGACGGCCAGTTGCTCTATGCAAGCGTCACCACCGGCTACAAGCAGGGCGGCTTTAACAGCTTCTCCATCACGCCCGGCGGTCCCTTCAGCGGCGTCGAGGCGGTGCCGGGGCAGTTCCGGCCCTCGTCCTTCGACTCGGAAACCGTGATCTCCTACGAGGTGGGCTACAAGGGCACGCACCTGGACGGCGCCAGCCAGCTGCAGCTCAACGCCTTCGTCTACGAGTACGAGGACCTGCAGGCGACCTGCAGCGAGCCGGGCTCGCCGATCGTCGTCGTCTGTAACACGGGTACCGTCGACGGCCAGGGTGTGGAGGGTGTCTGGAACTATGCCTTCGCCGAGCACTGGAGCTTCGGTGTCGGCTTCTCCTGGTTCGACAGCGAGGGCAAGGGCGTACAGGACTTCTGCGCCGACGGCGAGGAATTCCTCGGCGACCGCAACGCCTGCGAGGGCTCTCCGCTACCGGGGATTCCCGAGTGGACGGCCTACGCCACCCTCGACGGCGCGATTCCCCTTGCCAGCGGGGAGCTCTACGGCAACCTCACCGGCTTCTGGGAAGACGATGCTCCCGCCGACTGGGTGCCGTTCACACCGGAGACGATCGCCGCCGGCGCCCGCGAGGGGGGCGGCTACACGGAGGTGCAGGCCCTGGCCGGCTACCGCTCGCCGGTGGGCTGGTCCCTGGCGCTCTACGTCGAGAACCTGCTCGACGACGAGTACTACGACTTCGAGGGCGGCGTCTCCTCCGCGAGTTCGCCCTACGTGCAGTCGGACATCAGTCCGAGCCGCCCGCGCACCGCCGGCGTCCGCTTCAGCTGGAACCTCTAGCGTCGTGACGCGTCGCCTGCCGATCACCCGCCGGGATTTTCTCGGCGGTATCGCCCTCGGCACGGCCGCCGGCGCGCTGACGCCGGCCGAGCTGCTCGCCGGGACGGCCCCCGCCCCTTATCCGCCGGCCCTCACGGGCCTGCGCGGCAGCCATCCCGGTGCCTACGACGTCGCCCACGCCCTGGCCTGGGAGGGCCGTGAATTCCCGCGCCCGGCGGCGCCGGATGAGTCACCCTATGACCTGGTGGTGGTCGGCGGCGGAATCTCCGGTCTTGCCGCGGCCTTCTACTGGCGCCAGGCGAAGGGGCCGGACGCCCGCATCCTGATCCTCGACAACCACGATGATTTCGGCGGCCACGCCAGGCGCAACGAATTCACTGTCGATGGTGAGCTGCTCGTCGGCTACGGCGGCAGCCAGTCCATCGACACCCCGGGGAGGTACTCGCCCGAGGCCGGTAAACTGCTGCGCGACGTGGGCATCGTCACGGACCGCTTCTACGAGTACTTCGACCAGGCGTTCTCGGAGCGCATGGGGCTGGACGCCGGGATCTGGTTCAGCGCCGAGGCCTACGGCCGCGACGTCACGGCGCCGGGGCTCGATCTCTGGCGCAACCCGGAGAAGGGGCTGGACCCGGCCCAGGTCGCCGCCTACCCGATCGACGACGCGTCCCGCGAGGCGCTCCTCGCGCTGCTGGGGAGCCGTCGCAATTACCTGGCCCACCTGGCGCCGGCGGCGCGCGTGCCCTGGCTGAAGCGCACCAGCTACCGGGATTTTCTCCTCGGGACCGTGGGGGTTCCCGAGGCCGTCTACCTGCTGCTGCGCGACCAGATGCGCGGCTGGTGGGGTGTGGGCTGGGATGCCGTATCCGCCGCCCAGGCGGCGGACCTCGGCATGCCGGGGACGCGCTACCTCGACCTGCCGGAGCCGCCGTCGAACGCGCAGGAGCGCGATGAGCCCTACATCTTCCACTTTCCCGATGGCAACGCCGGGGTTGCCCGCTCCCTGGTGCGTGCGCTCATCCCCGGCGCCATCCCGGGCAGCACCATGGAGGACCTGGTACTGGCGCGCGCCGACTACGGCGCACTGGACCGGCCGGGGCAGGCCTGCCGTCTGCGCCTCTCGAGCACGGCCGTGGACGTGCGCCACCTGCCCGACGAGTCCGCCGTGGATGTCTGCTACGTGCACAACGGGCAGGTACGCAAGGCCCGGGGCCGCCATGCGGTGCTGGCCTGCTACAACGCCATGGTGCCGTATCTCTGCCCTGAGCTGCCGGCCGCGCAGCGGGAGGCGCTCGAATACCCGGAAAAAGTGCCTCTCGTCTACCTGAGCATGGCCGTGCGCAACTGGCGCCCCCTCGCGGAGCTCGGCATGCACAGCATCAGCGTGCCCCAGCCGGACCTCATGCACTCCTTCGGCCTCGACTTCCCCGTCAGCATGGGCGGTGTCGAGTTCGCCCGGGACCCGGAGCAGGCAACGATACTGCATGGCAGCTACATTCCCGCAGCGCCGGATCTTGGCCTCAGCGCCGTCGAGCAGCACCGCGTCGGCCGCCGCGCCATCTACGAGCTGTCCTTCGCCGATTTCGAGCGGCGCATCGTCCGCCAGCTCGACGGGGCGCTCGGCGCGGCCGGGTTCGACGTGGAGCGGGATCTCGCGGGCCTCACGGTCAACCGCTGGCCCCACGGCTATAGCTACGAGTACAACGAGCTCTTCGACCCGCCGGGCTACGACCGCGACCGGGGGCCGCACCTCCTCGGCGCGCGGCAGCTCGGCCGTATCTCCATCGCCAATTCCGACGCGTCGGCCTGGGCCTTCGTGGACGGCGCCATCGACGCGGCCTGGCGCGCCACCCGCGAGCAGCTGGGCTAGCCCGTGGAGCCGACCAGCTGGGGCGCGCTCTGCCTTCTGCCCACGGGCCTGGTCTTCCTTCTCGCCCTGTGGACTCACCGGCCCATCGAGTCCCTGCTCTCGGGCTCGCTGCTGGGCCTGATGATGCTCCATGGCCCGGGTTTCGTGACGGCCATGGCGGAGACCTCGGTCACGGTGCTGACTGACCCCGACGTCGCCTGGGTCATCCTGGTCTGCGGCCTCATGGGCGGCCTTATCGGCCTGCTCCTGCGCACCGGCTCTACCTCGGCCTTTACCGCCTACCTGACGCGGCGGGCGGGAACCCAGCGGCGGGCGCTGTTCATCACCTGGCTCCTGGGCATCGCCATGTTCGTGGACGACTACCTCAACTCGCTCGCCGTGGGCGCCGCCATGCGCGACATCACGGACCGCTTCCGCGTCTCCCGGGAGAAGCTCGCCTACGTGGTCGATTCCACGGCGGCCCCGATCAGCGTCATCATTCCCTACTCCACCTGGGGCGCCTTTTTCGCCGGCCTGATCGTCGCCAACGACCTGGCTGCGGAGGGCGAGGGCCTGGCCGCCTACATCGCCGCCATTCCCTACATGTTCTATGCCTGGGCGGCAGTGCTGGTGGTGCCGCTGGTGATCATGGGCTGGCTGCCGTCCCTCGGGCCCATGCGCGCGGCCGAGCGCCGCGCCGTGGAAGAAGGGGAAATGGTGCCGCCGGAGGCCGCGCACATCGAGGCCGCGAACCGGTCCATTCAGCCCAAGGACGGCATCAGGCCCCGGGTGTGGCTGTTCGTCGCGCCGATGGTGGGCCTGGTCGCCGCCACCATGGCCGCCGGCAACGATTTTCTCGTGGGTATCTACATCGCGCTCGGCGCCACCGTGCTCACCGTGCTGGCCCTGCGCCTCCTCGACCTGCACGAGACTTTCGACACGGTCATCGACGGTTTCAAGATCATGATCGAGCCGCTGGCCGTCCTGGTCGCCGCTTTCATCCTCAAGGAAGTGAACGACGCCCTGGGGCTGGCCGCCTACGTGGTCGCCAGCCTCGAGCCGCTGCTTTCGGCGCAGTCGCTGCCGGTGGTGATCTTCATCAGCATGGGGCTGGTCTCCTTCATGACCGGCTCCAACTGGGGCGTCTTCGTCATCGTGCTGCCGATCGTGGCCAGCCTCGGCCGGAGCCTCGGTGCCGACATGACGCTGCTCATCGGCGCCACGCTGTCCGCCAGCACCTTCGGCAGCCACGCCTGTTTCTATTCCGACGCGACCGTGCTCACGGCGCAGGCGACGGGCTGTACGCCGCTCCAGCATGCGCTGACCCAGCTGCCCTACGCCCTGGTGGCCGCGGCGATCGCCGCGGCCGGTTATCTCGCCATGGGCTATCTTTAAGCCCGTGCCCCTGCCATACCCACAGACCCGACCCCTGGAGGTTTACATGTTGCGCGCCAAGTCCCTGATCGCCGCCGGCTTTCTCGCCGCCGCCCTGCCCGTCGCTGCCGGAGAGGCCATTCACCCGGCAGAAATGAGCCGGGAGGACCTCGCGGGCGGGCTCTTCGACAGCCCCGAGACCCTGGTCAAGGAGGACGGGACCGTCCTCGATATCACCTCCCTGAAATCCTCGGATGGCAAGTTCGCGTCGGGCATGTACCGGGCCGGCCCCTCGCGCTGGGAGATCGAGGAGCCCTACGGGGTCGACGAGTTCATGTATTTCCTCGAGGGCGGGGTCACGCTGACCTCCAGTGACGGCACGGTCACCGAGATCGAGGCGGGCGAGGGCGTGACCATCCCGAAGGAGTGGACCGGCGTCTGGGAGACCGACGGCTACACCAAGATCTGGGTGATCTACTCCGCCGACGGCTCCGGCCTTTAAGCCCTGCCCCCGGGGCAGCGGCGCCTCGCCGCGCTCCGGCCGCAGGCCGGTCGCAACGCGGCCGGTGCCGCGCTAAGGTAGGAGTTCACACCGTTTCGGATAGCAGCGGGAGAGGCTGATGATCAAGTTCACCGTCAACGGCGAGACGCACAGCGTCGAGGGCGACGGCACGCTGCCGCTGCTCTGGTACCTGCGCGACGTCGCCGCGCTGACCGGCACCAAGTACGGCTGCGGCGCCGGCCTCTGCGGGGCCTGCACGGTCCACCTCGACGGCGAGGCCGTGCGCAGCTGCGTGACGTCGGTCGCCGCCGCCGAGGGCAAGGCCGTGACCACGATCGAGGGCCTTGCCGAGAACGCGGACCACCCGGTACAACAGGCCTGGGCGAAGCACCAGGTGCCCCAGTGCGGCTATTGCCAGCCCGGGCAGATCATGCAGGCGGCGGCGCTGCTGTCGAAGAACCCGTCGCCGGATACCGCTGCCATCGACGAGGCCATGGCCGGCAACCTCTGCCGCTGCGGTACCTACCCGCGGATCAGGGCCGCTCTTCTCGACCTCGCGGAGCCCGCATCATGACCGATTACTTCGACCTGTCCCGCCGGCGCTTCCTGCGCACCACGGCGGTGGCCGGCGCCGCCGTGTTCGCGGTGCCGCTCATCGGCCGCCGGGCCGTGCCCGGCGCCATCGCCTCGGAGGCGGCGGCCGCGGGCAGCGAGGCGCGCCTCTTCGTCGCCCTGCAGCCCGACGGCACGGTGGAGATCACCTGCCACCGCTCCGAGATGGGGCAGCACGCCCGCACCGCGGTGGCGCAGATCGTCGCCGACGAGCTCGAGGCGGACTGGAGCCGCATCACCATTGCCCAGGCCCTCGGCGACAAGCGCTACGGCGACCAGAATACGGACGGCTCGCGGAGCATCCGCTTCAACCTGGAGCGCCTGCGCCTGGTGGGCGCCACCGTGCGCCGCATGCTCCGGGACGCCGCGGCGGAGCGCTGGGGCGTGGATGCCGGGAGCTGCCGGGCTGAACAGCACCGCGTTCACCACGATGCCAGCGGGCGCTCCCTCGACTACGGCGAACTGGTCGAGGCCGTCGCCGGCCGCGAACCGCCGGCGGATGTCACGCCCAAGGACCGCGCCGACTGGCGCTATATCGGCAAGGGCAAGGCCATCGTCGACATGCAGGACATCGTCAGCGGCCGTGCCACCTTCGCCGCCGACGTGCGCCTGCCCGGCACCCTGGTGGCCATGATCGCCCGGCCGCCGGTGGTGCTCGCCGACGTGGCCTCCGTCGACGACGGTGCCGCGCGCGCGGTGCCCGGCGTGGTGGACGTGATCCGCATGCCCGCACTTTCGGAGAACCCCGTGGATTTCAATCCGCTGGGCGGGGTGGCGGTACTCGCCGAGCATACCTGGGCGGCGCAGCTGGGCCGCGACAAGCTCGAGATCGACTGGACGGACTCGCCGAACGCGGGCTATGACTCGGCCGGCTTCCGCGGCCGCCTCGAGGCGGCCTGCCGCGAGCCCGGCGACGTGCACCGCAGCAAGGGTGACGTGGAGGCCGCGCTGGCCGAGGCCGGCGACGCGCGGCGGCACGCCGCCGAGTACTACGTGCCGCACCTGGCACAGGCGCCCATGGAGCCGCCCTGCGCCACGGCCCGCTTCGAAAACGGCGTCATGGAAGTCTGGGCCGCGACCCAGAATCCGCAGGCGGACCAGTCCCTGATCGCCGGGCTGCTCGACCTGCCGCCGGAGAAGGTGAAGGTACACGTGACGCTGCTCGGCGGCGCTTTCGGCCGCAAGTCCAAGCCGGACTTCTCCGCGGAAGCCGCCTGGCTGGCCCACAAGAGCGGCCGCCCGGTGCGCGTGCAGTGGCAGCGCGAGGACGATATCCGCCACGGTTTCTTCCACACCGTGAGTGCGCAGCGCCTCGAGGCGGCGCTGGACGACGATGGCCGGCTCACGGCCCTGCGTCACCGCTCGACCTTCCCGACCATCAACGCCACCTTTGAAGCCGGCGCCGAGGTGCCGGGCTTCGAGACGGATCTCGGGCTCTCCGACGCGCCGCTGGCCATCCCGCACATCCAGGCCGAGACCGGCCGCGCCCCGGCGCAGGTGCGCACGGGCTGGATGCGCTCCGTGGCCAATATCTACCACGTGTTCGCGCTGCAGTCCTTCCTGGCGGAGATGGCCCACAAGGCCGGGCGCGATCACCGGGATTTCCTTCTCGAGGCCATCGGCCCGGACCGCATCATCGACTTCGAGGCCGAGGGCTCGACGTTCGGCAATTACGGCGCGGACTTCGATGAATATCCCTTCGATACCGGCCGCCTGAAGCACGTGCTGCGGCGCGCGACCGACATGGCCGGCTGGGGCCGCGAACTGCCCGCCCGCTCCGGCCTGGGCCTGGCGGTGCACCGCAGCTTCCTGACCTATGTCGCGACCGTGGTGGAGGTCGCCGTCGCCGAGGACGGCAGCCTGCGGATCCCGGGGACCTGGGTGGCGGTGGATGCCGGCACCGTGGTCAACCGCGACTCCGTGCGCAACCAGATGGAAGGGGCGTCGGTGTTCAGCCTGAGCTACGCGCTGCACTCGGCGATCACGGTGAAGGACGGTGCGGTGGAGCAGGGCAACTTCGACGACTACCCCGTGGCGCGCATGCCCGAGGCGCCCGCGGCCATCAGCGTCGAGGTGGTCGACTCCGACGCGCCGCCCGCCGGTGTCGGCGAGCCGGGCACGCCGCCCTTTGCGCCGGCGCTGTGCAACGCGATCTTCGCCGCGACCGGGAAGCGCATCCGCGAACTGCCCATCGGCGAGCAGCTCCGCGCCTGAGCCGCGCGCGGGCTCAGGCCGCCGCCGGTCCCCGGCGGCGCAGCTGCACCAGCTCCGCCATGATCGCCACGGCGATCTCCAGCGGTGTCTTGCTGCCGATCGACAGGCCCACGGGGGCGTGCAGACGCGCCAGCGCGCTCTCCGACACACCCAGTTCAAGCAGCCGCTCACGGCGCGCCTCGGTGGTGCGCCGCGAGCCCAGGGCGCCCACGTACCACGCCTCGCCCTCCAGCGCCTCCATGAGCGCCATGTCGTCGATGCGCGGGTCATGGGTCAGGGTGATCACCAGCGAGTGCCGGTCGGCCGCGTGTTCCCGGGCGACGTCATCGGGCATGCCCTGCAGGAGCGGCACGGCGGGCCCGGTCCACTGGTCCAGGGCGCTCTGCCGCGGGTCCGTCACCAGCACGTCGTAGTCCATGGCCAGCGCCAGTTCCGCGAGGCTGGCGGCCAGCTCCCCAGCGCCGACCAGGAGCAGGCGCTGCAGCGGGCCGAAAACCTGGTGAAACTGCCCCCCGTCCAGCTGCGGTGCGGTCGGCGTCTGCCGGTCGTTGAGGGTCGTCCTGCCGCTGTCGAGGTCCACGCTGCGGCAGAGACAGCGGCGTTCCCCGATGGCGGTGCCGAGGGCCGCGAGCCAGGGGCGGTCATCGGGGCCGAGGCGCTGCAGCAGCAGCGTGAGCCGGCCGCCGCAGGGCAGGCCGAGGCGGGCGTTCTCCTCGGCGCTTACGCCGTATTCCACCTGCGCAACGCGACGGCCGGCGAATTCGCCGGACGCCAGCCGGTCGAGGAGATCCTCCTCGACGCAGCCGCCGGAGACGGACCCCGCGCGCGTGCCGTCATCGGCGCAGGCGAGGAGCGAGCCCACGGGGCGTGGCGAGGAGCCGCTGGCGGCGACGATGGTCACCAGCCAGGCGCCGCGGTCGCAGTGGTCGTGGGCGAAGTCGAGGACCTGCTGATCCCGGTGTTCCATCCGTGCTCCGTGCCGGCGGGGCTGTCACCGCCCCGGGGCCCTCGATTATAGTCGCGCCCATGGTGCCCCCTCGACCCTCGATCACGCTGCGACCCGCGCGCCCGGATGACCTGCCCGCCCTGCTGGCCATCGAGGCCGGGAGTTTCGCCGGCGACCGGCTCAGCCGCCGCGCCCTGCGCCGCTGGCTCTCCGTGCCGCATGCCCGTTGCCTCGTGGCCGAGAGCGCGGCGGGTGTCCTGGGCTACGGGCTCGCCAGCCTGCACCGGGCCGGGCGCGTGGCGCGCATCTATCAATGGTATTTTGCGACAGAGCCCCGGGGGGAGGAGCGCGATGGACGACTGGCCGGAGGGCGTGATCCACGCCCTGCAACTCGATGGCGCGGGAGGCGCCCGGGAAGTCCCCTGGGAGGAGGTCCTGGCCTGGCGCCCCGGGGACGGCTGCCTCTGGCTGCACCTTCGCCTGGATGAGCCCTCGACCCGCGCGTACCTGAAAGCGCACAGCGGCCTCAACGACATCGCCATCGACGGCCTGCTCATGGAGGAGACCCGGCCGCGGGTGCTCACGCGGGCCAGTAACCTCCTGCTCACGGTGCGCGGCATCAACCTGAATCCCGGGGAAGACCCGGAAGACATGGTCTCCCTGCGTCTCTGGAGCGATGGCGAGCGGGTGATCACCGTGCGCCGCCGCCGGCTGCAGTCCACGGAAGACATGCTCGAGGGGCTCCGCGCCGGCGACGGCCCCGAATCGGCCCCGGCGCTGCTGGTGGCCTGGCTCGATCGCCTCGTCCAGCGCATGAGCGACAGTATCGAGGGTTTCGAGGACGCGGTGCTCGGCCTCGAGGAGGACCTGCTCCTCGACGATACCGGCTCCCTGCGCGCGAGCCTCGGCAGCCTGCGCAAGCGCACCATTGCCGTCCGCCGCTACCTGGCCCCCCAGCGCGAGGCCCTGGCCCGCCTCGCGACGGAACCGCTGCCCTGGGTCGGGGAGCTCGACCGGCTGCGCCTGCGCGAGATCGCCGACCGGCAGGTGCGCCTGGTCGAGGCTATCGACGAGGTCCGCGAGCGCGCCGCGGTTGCCCACGACGAACTCGCCGCGCGCCTGTCGGAACAGCTCAATGCCCGCATGTACCTGCTCTCCCTGGTCGCGGCGCTGTTCCTGCCCCTGGGCTTCTTCACCGGCCTCATGGGTATCAATGTCGGCGGCATGCCCGGGGTGGAGAGCGAGAGTGGCTTCTGGGTGGTCGCCAGTGGCTGTGTCGTGGCAGCGGTACTGGTGCTCGGAGCCTTCCGTCTCCGGCGCTGGCTTTGACCGGGATCATCCGGCCGCCGGCGCACTGCGTTAGACTTGCTGCACCAAAACCCTGTTGAGGAGCGAGCCGTGAAGACATCCCACGACCTCGTCGCCGATGCCAAGGCGAAGATCCACGAGGTGACCCCGGATGAGGCCGAGGCGTCCCTCGCCGATATCGACCTGGTGATCGACGTCCGCGAGCCTGAGGAATTCCGCGAGGACCACCTGCCCGGTGCCGTGAACATCCCGCGCGGGATGCTCGAGTTCAAGCTCACCGCCGACCCGGCCCTGGAAGACCGTACCCGGCGGGTGCTGGTCTATTGCAAAACCAGCGGCCGCGCGGCCCTGTCGGCCGCCGCCATGCAGGAGATGGGCTATCTCCACGTGGCCTCGATTGCCGGCGGCATCGACGCCTGGCGGGAGGTGGGCAAGGAACTGGTGAAACCCGCGCTGCCGGACTTCGACTAGCCCCTCGAGCCGGTTCGTCGACACGCGTTTCAGCCGGGGAGCAGCACCTCTTCGCAGATCGCGCGTACGTCGTGTGCCTGCCCGCCCTCCTCGAGGGTGAGGTAGAGGGTGATCAGGTAGAAGCCGACCCAGACGAAATCGCTGTGCAGCGTGTAGTCGTGGGCCAGGAAAAAATCGAAGAGCTCATCGAAGGACGCCTTGAAGCTGTCGATGGCGAAGCGCTGCCGCGACTGGCTGATGCCGAAGTGCTGCCGCAGCAGGCCGAACAGTTCGTCGCGGGCGGCGTCGGGCAGCCCCTCCCGCAGCATGCCGGTGGCGAGAAGGGCGCGCTCCAGCAGCGCCTCGTCGCCGCTGTAGAAGCCGCGGTAGATGTCGGCCATGCCCTCCCGGAACGCCGGCCGCAGCTGCACCCAGAGCCCGTTCGGGACGAACACCAGCGCCCGGCCGTCCAGCGCGAAGCGCTGGCTGCGCAGATCCAGGAACAGGCCCTCCTCGTTGAGCCACTGCGCGAAGTAGAGCCGCAGCAGGTCGTCGCCGCAGCGCTTGCGAACGCGCGGCCCGTCCACCGCCGCCAGCGGGCGCAGGCCATCCAGGCCCTCGGCAAGCAGGACCCCCGGGTCGCGCGCCGCCAGGTCCTCGCGCAGCCTCCCCACCCCCGAGCCGCTCACGAAGCGCCAGCTTACGGATTTCAGGCTGCCGAGCAGGGGCTTCCACTCGATGGCGTCCCAGCCCCGGGCGGGCACGAAGCGGGCGAGCTGGCGCAGGTCCTCGGGAACGAAGCGAGGCAGCTGCACGGTTCAGTCGTCGTCCCGGCCGCCGGGGCGCGTCATGGCGTCGACGTCCAGCAGCCGGTCGAAGGTCTCTCCGTCCACCGCGCCCTCCGCGAGGGCCGCTTCGCGCAGCGTCGTACCCTCGGCGTGGGCGCGCTTGGCGATGGCCGCAGCCCGGTCATAGCCGATGGCCGGGGCCAGGGCGGTCACCAGCATGAGGGACTGCTCGAGGTGCGTCGCGATCCGGTCGCGCTCCGGCGCCATGCCCGCGAGGCAGCGCTCGGTGAAGCTGTCCGTGGCGTCGGCGAGCAGGCTGATGCTGGTGAGCACGTTGTAGATGATCACGGGCTTGAAGGTGTTGAGCTGCAGCTGGCCCTGCAGGCCCCCGGCGGTCACGGCGGCGTGGTTGCCGATGACCTGCACGCAGACCATGCCGAGGGCCTCGGCCTGGGTCGGGTTGACCTTGCCGGGCATGATCGAGGAGCCGGGCTCGTTGGCCGGGAGCCGGAGCTCGCCGATGCCGCAGCGGGGGCCGGAGGCGAGGAGGCGCACGTCATTGGCCAGCTTGCCGAGGCTGACGGCGAGGGTGTTCAGCGCCCCGGAGAGCTGCACCAGCGCGTCGTGCGCCGCGAGGGCCTCGAACTTGTTCGGTGCCGTGCGGAAGGGCAGCCCCGTCTCCTCGGCCACGAGGGCGGCGAAGCGCCCGGCGAAGCCGGCCGGGCAGTTGAGGCCCGTGCCGACGGCGGTGCCGCCCTGGGCCAGGGCATAGACGTCCTCCAGGGCCCCTGCGACGCGCCGGCGCCCCAGCGCGGCCTGGGCCGCGAAGGCGGAGAACTCCTGCCCCAGGGTCAGGGGCGTGGCGTCCTGCAGGTGCGTTCGGCCGATCTTGTTGATCCCCTCCCAGGCCGCCGCGTGCTCGCCCAGCATCTCCTCGAGCCGCGCCAGGGCCGGCAGCAGGCGCCGGTGGGCCTCCCGGGCCGCCGCGATGTGCATGGCCGTGGGGAAGCTGTCGTTCGAGGACTGGCCGCGGTTCACGTGATCGTTCGGGTGCACCGGGTCGCGGCTGCCGAGGGTGCCGCCGAGGAGTTCGCAGGCGCGGTTGGCGATCACCTCGTTGGCGTTCATGTTCGACTGGGTGCCGGAGCCGGTCTGCCAGACCGGGAGCGGGAAGTGGTCGTCCCGGCGCCCGTCCATCACCTCCCGGGCGGCGCGGGCGATGGCGTCGGCGAGGTCCGCCGGCAGCGCGCCGAGTTCGCCGTTGGTCCGCGCCGCGCAGTACTTCACCAGGCCCAGGGCGCGAACCAGGGCCAGCGGCATGCGCTGGTCGCCGATGGGAAAATTGCCCAGGGCGCGCTGGGTCTGCGCGCCCCAGTAGCGGTCCGCGGGCACTGCCACCGTGCCCAGGGCGTCCTGTTCCTCGCGGGTGCTCACAGCGGGCGGTCGCCGAGGACCCGGCGCAGGGCGTGCTGGAAGGTCTGCATCAGCGCCGCGGTGGAAATACCGACCATGAGGATGCCGTTGATGGCTTCGAGCGGGCCCAGCAGCGCGTGCCGTTCGGACATGACGATATCACCGTAGCCGAGGGTCGCGAAATTCACGGCCGAATGGTAGACGGCCGCGGCGAATTCGTCGAATTCACCGATGAACAGGAACAGGGCGGCCCAGGCGGCGACCTGGGCGAGGTTGCCGAAGATGAGGATGAGCATGACCCCGGTGAGCACCTTGAGCGCCGAGCCCAGGGCGTGGTCGCGGATACGGGCCTGGCGGCGGGTGTAGAAGCGCAGCGCCAGCACCACGAGCGTGGACTGGAGAACCAGGCAGATGGCCATCACGGGCACGCCGAGAAGGAGGTTCAGGAGCACGGTATGGCCTCCGGGGGGGCGGGGGGCGCCGCGCGGCGCCGGTCGCGCCAGCGCTCCAGCGCGGTCATGGCCAGTATGGCGTAGCCGGTGACGCCGAGGAACAGCGCCATGCGCAGGGCGAAGGCCTGGTACACGTCCTTGCCGGTGGCGCTGTCCTGCACCGCTGCGCCGAGGAGGATGAGTAGGGTCGCCAGGGCGTTCACCCACCAGCCGGGGCCGTGGCGGGTCGGCGCCAGCCCGTAGAGGCGGTAGCCGGTGTACCCCGCGAATACGGCTGTCCAGAGCGCGAAGAACCACAGCGTCGGGGCGAGACCCAGGAGCAGCCAGAAAAGCATGGCACCGGCACCGCCGGCCACGGTCGACGTCAGCAGCTCCCTCGTTGCCGCCCGGGCGCTGACCGTCGACGCCTCCCGCGACAGGAGCAGGGATTTCATGGCCACCGGCAGGTAGAAGGCCGGGTCCAGGAGCAGGAGGCCGATCGGCGGTGCCATGAACAGCGTGGCGCGCAGGGCGATCCACTGGCTGTCGGCCGGCGCGGGGGCCGGCGGTGGCGCTGCTGCCGGGCCGGTGGCGCGAAAGAGCGCGAAAGCGACGACCTGGCAGAGCAGGGCGACCGCCATGGCCAGGACCATGGCCTGGATGAGCATCGCGGCGAGGCCGGGATCTACGGCGGCAATCGCGGGGATGACCGCACAGCCGATGGACAGGAGCATGCCGGCGGGCGCCTTGCCCTCGCTGGTGGCAATGCGGGTACTGAGGTAGATGCCCGCCGCCATGAGCGCAAGGCCCGTCACCGGCCAGGCACTGGCGATCGGGCCCAGGATCACGCCGATGCCCAGGGTGAGCGCCAGGGCCAGCAGGATGGCGATGATGCGCTTGGGCCCGGGCGCCGTGTTGGCGGTGCTGGTCAGGAAGAGGGTGAAGAGGGCCGCCAGGAAGGGCAGCGGCAGCGCCAGGCCGTAGCCCAGCGCGATAGCCAGCGCCGTCGCCGCGGCGAGCCGGTGGCTGCGGCGGCGCGCCTCCAGGGCGGTCACCGGGCGCCGTCCATGAGGGGCGTTACATCAGTACGCATAGGAAAACAGGCTGGCGAGGCGGATGTAGAGCTTGCCGAGGGGCGCGAGCAGCCCCGAGCCCTCGCCGTAGGCGATCACCGAGGCCTGGCCGCCGACCAGCACACGCTCGCGAAAGGCCTTCGGCAGCGGTTCGTCGAAGGCCACCTGCACCGGGAAGCGTTGTGCCGGGCGCAGCCAGTCGCGGCTCGAGCGCACGGTGGGCAGGTTGCCCGCCGGCGCATCGCGCCCGCCGCTCACGCCGCGGCCGATGCCGCGGATGCGCCCCGGGTAGACGTGTCCGGGCAGGACATCGAGGACGACCTCCACCGGCGTTCCCGGTGCGAGGTGCCCGAGGTTGTTCTCGGTAAAGGCCGCGTTGACCCACAGGTCGTTGAGGGCGATGAGCGTCAGCACCGGGCTGCCGGTGCCTGCGAACTGTCCGGCCTCGGTGCGCAGGTCGGTGACGAAGCCGTCGCTTTCGGCGACCACGGTCGTGTTGGCGAGGTCGAGTTCCGCCTTCGCGACCCGGGCCCGGGCCGCCGCGAGCTGCGTGTTGTCCTCGCCGGGACCGCCCATGGCATCAATGGCCCGCTGGACCTCGGATTGGGCCGCGGCGACCCGGGCCCGCGCCGCCTCGAGGCTCGCCTCGGAGATCTCCAGCCGGCGCAGGGACACGGTACCCGGGTCGTCCTCGCGCAGCCGCCGCAGCCGCCGGGTGTCCTTCTCCGCCTTTTCCCGGTTGGCCTCGGCGGCACGCAGGTTGGCCCGGGCGGTCGCGACCGCCGCCTCCCCGGCGCGCACCTGCTGGCGCACGTTGGCGAGGTCCGCACGCGCGCTCTCGGTGGCAATGACGTACTGGCTGTCGTCGATCCGGAAGAGCGGCTGTCCCTCTTTCACGCGCTCGTTGTTGCCGACCAGCACGGCGGTGACCTTGCCGGCGACCTTGGGGGCGACACCGACCACGTAGGCCTCGACCCGCGCCTGGCTGGTATAGGGCGTATAGCGATCGGCCAGCAAGTACCAGCCGAGGCTCAGGGCGATGATCGCCAGGAGCAGCAGGCCGCCGCGGCGCCCCGCTGTGGGCGGGGGAGACTCCTCGGGCTCCCTGGGAGGCGCTTCCGGCGCCGGCGTATCGGGCTCGGTCATGGCGTGTTCCTATTCACGGGGGGCGGGCGGCTCCGCCGGCGGCGCGTCGAGAAGGACATCCCAGGCGCCGCGTTCGCGCAATTGCCTGCGGACGTCGCCGGGCAGCAGGGTTTCGGCCGTGGCGGGCTCCCAGCCGCCGCCGAGGGCGGCGTAGAGCTGGATGACCGCCTGCAGGTGGTCGCCCTGGTTGCTGATGGCGCGGTCCGCCTGGGCGGCCAGGGCGCGCTGCGCGTCGAGCACCCGCTGGAAGCCGGAATAGCCCTCCTGGTAGCGGCGGGTGGCCAGGGTGAGGGAGCGCTCGGCCGCAGCGAGGGAGGCGTCGAGGTCTGACTGGCGTTCAGCGGTCTTCACGACCTGCACCGCCGCATCGTCGATTTCCCGGGCCGCCGTGAGCACCGCCGCCCGGTAGCCCTCGAGGGCCTGCTGCAGCCGCGCATCCTCCACGCGCACCGCGTTCTCGAGGCGCCCGTAATTGAGGATGTTCCAGCGCAGCGTGGGCCCGGCGGCCAGGACCGTGCGGTCCGGTGACAGCGCCAGGGAGCTGCCGGACCAGCCGATGCTGCCGGCGAGGCCGATGGCCGGGTACAGGTCCGCGGCGGCGACTCCGATGCGAGCGCTCTGCGCCGCGGCCTGCCAGGCGGCCGTGCGCACATCCGGGCGCCGGGCGAGGAGCCGCGCCGGCAGTGCCGGGATCGCCCGCGGGGCGACTGCGGGCAGGCTGTCGTCGATGGTCTCGAGCCCCGGGATGTTCCCCGGGGGGCGGCCGAGGAGCGCGGCCAGGGCGTTGCGCTGGCGGGCGAGAGCGATTTCGAGGCCGGGGATGCCGGCCCGGGTGCCGAGGTACTGCACCTTGGCCTGCTGCAGGTCGAGCTCCGAGGTCTGGCCCTCGTCGAAGAGACGCGTCGTGATCTGGAGGCTGCGCGCCTGCACCCTGACATTCTGCCGGGCCACGCGGATTCGCCGCAGCGTGGTCTTGTAGCCATAGTAGCGGGCTGCCACCTCCGCGGTCAGCAACAGCTGGGCGTCGCGTCGGGCCGTGATCGAGGCGAAGCTCGCCGCCTCCGCCGCCTCCACGGCGCGGCGATAGCGGCCCCAGAAGTCGAGCTCCCAGCCCAGGGACAGACCCAGGCTGGCGCTGGTGTCGCTGCGATCCGGCGACAGCCCTGAGCTGTCGTCGACACCCGCTACCGCCGCGCTGCCCTCGATGCGCTGGACCTGCGGGTAGCGGCTGCCGCCGGCGATGCCGAGGACGGCGCGGGCTTCCAGCACGCGCAGCCCCGCCGTGCGAAGCCCCGGGTTGTCGCGGTGGGCGAGGGCCAGGAGCGCCTCCAGCTGCGGGTCCTCGAAGCGGGACCACCAGCGAGCGAGCCTGTCGTTGAAGGCGGGGTCGGTGCCGTCGACCTGACCGTAGAGCGACGGCTGCCAGGCCGCCAGCCAGTCGATCTCCGGCTCCCGGAAATCGGGGCCCAGGGGCGCGCAGGCGACACCGGCCCCCAGCGCAAGAACAAGCGTCAGCTGTCGGGCGAGTGGCATGGGTGATCGTTCAGGCGTCGCCCCGGCCTGTTCCGGGCATGGCCCCGGCGGCGGGCGCTTCCCGGTCCACCCAGGCCATGAGCAGCTGGTAGCCCATGGCCAGCAGGACGGCGCCGGTGAACAGGCCCATGAGGCCGCTGGTTACCATACCCCCGAGAGCGCCGAGCAGAATGACCGGCATGGGCGCCTCGACGCCGCGGCCGAGGAGCAGCGGCTTCAGGATATTGTCCGCGAGCCCCGCCAGGAGGAAATAGAGCGTCAGGGCTGCATTGGCGAGGGTGCCGTGTTCGCTGCCGAGCCAGAGCCAGGCGATGGCTGGCAGGGTGACGACGAGCGCGGGAATCTGCACGATGCCGAGGACCAGCGCGGCGAGGGCCAGAAGGCCGGCAGCGGGGATGCCGGCCAGCAGGAAACCGATACCGAACAGCACCGCCTGGATGAAGGCGACACCGACCACGCCGGCCGCCACCGAGCGGGTAGTGGCCACCGCGAGCGTATGCAGTTGCGCGCCGCGTTCCTCGCCTGCTGCACGGCAGCAGAGGCGGCGCAGGGCGCCCGTGCCGCTATCCGCATACGCCATCATGACGCCGGCGATGATGAAGGCGCCGGTGAAGAAAAGCAGCGTGGCCATGGAACTGCCGGCGGCGCCCATGGCCCAGCGTGCGATGCTGCGCAGCTGCTCGCGATGCTCTGTGAGGAAGGCGGAGAAATTCGCGGCGGCCTCGGTCCAGGCGGCATGGAGCTCCGGGCCGATCAGGGGCCAGGCGGCGACCGCGTCCCTGGGAGGCGGCACTTTGAGCGTGCCCGCCTCGAAGGCGCGGTAGCCGCTCACCACGTCGCCTGCGAGGGAGGTCGTCAGCAGCACCGTCGGCGTGCCGATGAGTGCGAGAATGACCAGCACCAGGAGCGTGGCGGCGCGGCCCCGGCGGCCGCCGAGAGCGCCGGCAAGGCGCCGGTTCAGCGGGTTCAGGGTGACCGCCAGGATCAGCGCCCAGAGCAGCAGGCTGGCAAAGGGTGAGAGGATGTGTGCACAGGCGTAGGCCAGGAGCGCCAGCAGCGCAACCTGCACCACTGTTTCGATCACCGGTCCGCCGTGGTACTCCGTGCTCATGGCGTGTCTCCCTCGTGATGGTTTCCGGGCCCCGGCCGCTGGCGGCCCGTTCTTCCCACCCCGGTACACGCCTTCCCGCCTGGCAAAGGATACTAGCACGGCGGCGGCACGCGGTTTCACGCGCCCTGCGGCGTCTGTTAGGGTGACCGTATGCCTGGTAATGACACCGGGTCTAAAGCCACGCCCGGAGGAGGCACAGCATGAAACAGGCACAGGCGGGTGATACCGTCCGCATTCACTACAGCGGCACACTCAACGACGGTACGCAGTTCGATACCTCGGAAGGCAGCGACCCCCTCGAGTTCGCCGTCGGCAGCGGCACGGTCATCGCCGGTTTCGACAAGGCCGTGGAAGGCATGGCCGTGGGCGAGAGCAAGTCCGTGAAGATCCCGCCGGAGGAGGCCTACGGCCCCCGGCACGAGCAGCTCGTGCAGGAAGTGCCGAAGACCGCGCTGCCGGAGGACATCGCCCCGGCCGTGGGCATGCAGCTCCAGGGCAAGAGCGCCGACGGCCAGGTCATGAACCTCGTGGTCACCGGCGTCGGTGACGAAGAGATTACCGTCGATGCCAACCACCCCCTGGCCGGCGAGGAACTGACCTTCGATATCGAGCTGGTCGAGATCGTCTAAAGCAAGGCGCCGCCCTTGAATGCGGCGGCGCGGCGCCTATCATGTTGGCGACCCCGGGGCGTGCCCGGGGCCTTTCCCGTCAGGGTGCCTCTTCATGTCCAGTCCAGGCCAGAACGCGGAGCGGGGCCCGCGCCGTACACCCGCGCTCAAGGCGCTGCAGAGCATCGAGAGCAGCCGCCTGTTCCAGGGCGCCGTTATCAGCATCATCCTGCTCTCGGCGCTGACCATCGGCGCCAAGACCTACGACCTGCCGCCGCTCCTCGAGCGCAGCCTGCCCGCGCTGGATACGGCAATCACGCTGTTTTTCCTGGTCGAGATCCTGCTGCGCTTCGCCGCCTGTCCGCGCAAGCACCGTTTTCTGCTGAACGGCTGGAACCTGTTCGATACGGTGATCGTGCTCGGCAGCCTGGTGCCGCTGGAAAACGCCGATGCGGTACTGATCGGCCGCCTGCTGCGGGTCTTCCGGGTGCTGCGGCTCGTGTCCGTGGTGCCGGAACTGCGGCTGTTGATCAATGCGCTGCTCAAGGCCATTCCGCGCATGGGCTACATCGCCCTGCTCATGTTCGTGATTTTCTATATCTACGGCGCGGTCGGCGCCCTGTTCTTCGCGCCGGTGAACGAGGTGCTCTGGGGCGACATCTCCATCGCCATGCTCACGCTGTTCCGGGTTGCCACCTTCGAGGACTGGACGGATGTCATGTACGAGACCATGGCCGTCTATCCCCTGTCCTGGCTTTTCTACCTGAGCTTCATCTTCCTCACCGCCTTCGTCTTCCTGAACATGATGGTCGGTACGATCCTCGAGGTCATGACCGAGGAGCACAACGCGCGCAGCCAGCGTGCGGCGCATGACGAGCGGCAGCAGCTGGCGGACCAGCTGGCCCGCCTGGAGGCGAAGCTGGATTCCCTGCAGCGCAGCCCGGGAGACCGCGAGGGAGCCTAGTCGCAGGCGTTGTCGCGGGCGTTGGCGCCAGGGGGGTGTGCCGAAGGCTCGCGGGCGAGTTCGCGAGCCATGGTGGTGATGAGTGCTTCCCGGGTGAAGGGCTTGGCCAGGAAGCGGTTCATGCCCGCCGCCAGGCAGCGGTCGCGGTCACCGGCCATGTTGTTCGCCGTGAGCGCGATGATCGGCGTGGCCGCATTGCCGCCGGCACCGGCGCGGATGGCCCCGGTAGCCTCGAAACCGTCCATGCCGGGCATGCGGCAGTCCATGAGGATCAGGTCGAAGGTTTCGTTGTCACAGGCGGTCACGGCTTCGCGGCCGTCGCGGGCGGTCGTGACCGTACAACCGGTGCCGCGGAGCTGGGTCTCGACGAGCATCCGGTTCGTGGCGCTGTCCTCGACGAGGAGCACCCGGGCGCCGGCAAGCGCCCCCTCCTCGACGGCTTCGCCTGCTTCGGTTTCCCCGGCGACAGTGTCCACCGGCCCCGTCGCCGTGGCGGCGACCGGTAGCGCAACGCTTACCCGGGTCCCTTCGCCGGGGGCGCTTTCGAGCTCCAGGCTGCCACCCATGAGCTCGATGAGGCTGCGCACGATGGTGAGGCCGAGGCCGGTCCCCCGGCGCTCCACGGGCTGTTGCGCCTGGTAGAACGGCTGGAAAATGTGCTCCCGTTCCTCTGCGCTGATACCGATACCGGTATCGCTGACCTCGAGCTCCAGGCATCCCGGGCCCGGTGCCATGCGCAGCGTGATGCTGCCCTCGTCGGTGAACTTGATGGCGTTGCCGATCAGGTTCAGGAGAACCTGCCGCAGCCGCCGCGCATCGCCCGTGACGGCCTCCGGCAGCGCGGGCGAGGGTTCGTAGTGGAGCCTGAGCCCCCGATCTTCGGCGAGGGGCCGGAGCCCTTGCACGAGATTGTCGCCCACGGCTCGCGGGTCGAAGGGTTCGCTGGCGATGGAGACCTTGTCGGACTCCAGCCGCGAGTAGTCGAGGATATCGTCGATGAGTGCGCCGAGGGATTTTCCCGCCTCCCTGAGGGCCGCCACCCAGCGTTGCTGCTCCTGATCAAGGCGGCTGTCGGCCAGTGAGTCGCCGAGGCCGAGGATTACGTGCAGCGGGGTGCGGATTTCGTGGCTCATGTTCGCCACGAAGCGCGACTTCGCGCTGTTGGCCCCCTGGGCGAACTGGGCCAGGGTGAGTGCCGAGTCCCGGGACTGCTCGAGCTCGGCCAGGGCTTCACGCAGGGCTGCCTCGCGCCGGCGCCGGTCTTCCGCGTTCACGAACAGCTCGGCAAGCAGCGCCAGCAGGCTCGTTTCCACCTCGGTCCAGGTCCGCTCTGCGCGTACCGCGTCGAAGCCGATGAAACCGATACAGTTATCGCCCTGCAGCATCGGCAGCGCAATCAGCGACTTGATGTCCTGCGGCTCGAGGAGCTCCCGCAACGCGTGGCCCTCGGGCAGCGCGTGCACCGCGGATACGAGAAAGGGCAGGCCCCGCCGGTGGGCGCTGGTCCATTGCTCGATCGCGTCGATGGGCACCTGCTGGAGCTGGTCGATCTGCGGCTCGATGCCATCGGCGCACCACTCGTGGCTGTTGCTGGTCTCCCCGTGCTCCCAGTCGTAGTCGAAGCGATAGGCCCGGTCGGCACCGACGAAGCGGCTGACCTCCCCCAGCGCGTCGGTCATGACCTGGTCGAGGTCCGCCAGGGGCGCGTTGATCATGGTCATGGAGAGGGAAATGATCAGCCGGTGCAGCTCCGGGCGGTAGAGGGACTCCGCCTTGCCCGTCTCGACCCAGGTCACGTCCCGGGCGGTGCCCACCAGGGCACCGGCGGGCGCGGTGCCCGGCCCGGCGCGGGTTCCGCGGCAGAGAATCCGCCGCTCCTCCCCGTCCTCGAAGCGCAGCCGGAACTGGAACTCCAGGCGGTCGCGAAGGTCGCGCTCGAGGTAGTTGGCCACGGTGCCGGCTACCCGCTCCCGGTCTTCCGGGTGGATCAGGGACAGCAGCTCCCGGAACTGCACTGAACGGGTTTCCGCCGGCAGGCGGAAGAGCCGCGCGAGGCGCTCGTTGACCTGCACGGTGTCGCTGCTGCCGGCTGCCTGCCAGAGCGCGAGCTGCTCCAGTTCGAGCGCGGCTTCCAGCACGCGCGTTTCGCCGGGAACGGCGGCTTCCGACGCGGGCAGAAGCCGGGAGCCATCCCTGTTCTGCGTCATGGCATTCCTCGCGCTGCCGGAGCGCTCAGGCAGGCGCGGGGGCCGGGCCAATGACGGCGCTCAGGACGGCGCCGTAGGAGCGGGTAGCGGGCACGCTGTCGAGCGCGCCCCGCTCGCGCAGCAGGCGGTGGAAGCGCCGCAACCGGTAGCAGGGGACGCGGGGCAGCAGGTGGTGCTCGAGATGGAAGTTCACACCGTTCGGCGCGAGCAGCCAGCGCTGCCACCAGGGCGCGTCCACGGTGCGTGTATTCTGCCGCGGGTCCGGGTGGTAGAGGTCGGGGACCGCGGCGTGTTCAGCCACCTGCCTCAGGCGGATGACCAGCATGAAGGTGGTCAGGAAGCTGCCGAGCCAGGCAGCGTACAGCCAGGGCAGGCCGGAGAGCAGGGCGAGCGCCAGAAGAACGGCCTGCACGAGGAGCATCTGCCGGAAGGGCCGGGTGCCCGCGCGCGTCGCGCCCGCCGTCACCCCGCCCGCGGCCCCGCGCGCCACGGCCGCCAGCAGCCTGAGCCCCGTGCGGCCCGACAGGTCGCGCAGCACCTTGCGGCGAAAGCTCGCGCGGTCCACCGGGTAGGCAGCGTAGTTGGGCAGATCCGGGTCGTCCCGCGTGCCCGCCTTGCGGTGGTGTTCCCGGTGGCCGGCGGCATAGCTCGGCAGGTCGTTGAACACCGGCAGGGCGCACAGCCACTGGCCCACGAGCCGGTTGAGGCGGGAGCTTGCGAACAGGGTTCCATGCCCCGCCTCGTGCATGAGCACGGCGAGACCGAGCTGCCGTCCGGGCAGCAGCAACAGGGCGAGCAGCACAGTCAGCGGTCCCGGGGCCAGGGCAAGCGGTGTCAGCACGGCGGCGATGCTCGCCCAGTTCGCGGTGACGAGCAGCCAGGCGCGCAGGTCACTCCGCTTGCACAGCGCGGCGAGTTCGTCGGCTTGCAGGTAGTCCCGGGCGTCGAGTACCGCACCGCTGCCTTCGCCCGTCGCCGTCCGTTCAATCAGCATTGTCGATAACCGTCATCATTTTTATCTGCTTCCCCGCTATCCGTACTGCCCGCAGACTGTACAGAGGGATGAGGGATATAGAAGGGAAACGTACCATGGCTGGAAAGAAAACGGCGAGCTTTGCCGCCGTCCACTTCACGGTGGCGTTCGTCCTGGGCTGGCTGGTCACGGGCAGTCCCTGGCTTGGAGGCACCCTCGCGCTGCTGGAACCGCTGGTCAACACGGTGGCTTTCTACCTGCACGAGCGTGCCTGGCAGTCCGGCGCGGCAGCGCGGGTAGCTGGCGTCTAGCGCACCAACAGCCAGCTGGCGCTGGCAATGGTCAGCACGGTGGCGCTGCCGTAGCAGAGGAGCGCGACCAGCCCGTGGGGCAGCGGGACGTGCAGTTCCTGCAGGCCGTGATGCAGCCGGTGCACCGTGTGGTAGAGCGGCAGGGCAATCACGGCCAGGAGCAGCAGCTTGCCCAGCGGGTTGGCAATGAAGGCATCCACGGCGTGCCAGGTCGCCACCGGCTCGGCGAAGGGGAGCAGGAAGCCCGTGGCCAGCACCAGCCCCGGCCCGATGAGGGCCAGCAGCATGCCGCCGGCGCCGAAGAGGCTCCAGGCGATGGGTTCGTTGGATCGCTTCATGAGCCACCTCCCCCGAGGGGCCAGCTGGCAAGGGCCGCGCCCACGACGACGGCGGACCCGATAAGCGCCGCCACCTGGTGGCCCCGCTTGATGGTGATGCCGCTGAGTCCCGGCACCACGAGCAGCTTGGGCACGAGCTCGATCCAGGTGACCGCGTGCAGCACACAGGCCGCCAGAGCGATCGCATGGAAAACCAGCCAGCCGGGTGACTGCAGCGCCTCGAGCCAGCGGGTGAAGGCAAGCTGCCCCTGCGTATAGCGGTACAGGCCGCTGACCAGCACCAGGGCGTAAACGAACAGCGGCAGCGCCGTCGCCTCGCGCAGCAGGTAACGGCGATAGGCCGGGTTGCGCTGCCACCAGTTCCAGCGCTGGGTCGGATACCAGGGTTTACGCATCGCGCTTGCCTCCCGCCAGCCGGAGCAGGTTCAGCCCGTAATTGATCGTCGAGGCGACCTTGCCCCGGTTGACGGCCTGCGCCGGGTCGACGTCCTTGGGACAGACCTCGGAGCAGTAGCCGACGAAGGTACAGCGCCAGACCCCCTCGTCGGCGTTCAGCGCCGCCATGCGCTCGCCGGCGCCGTCATCGCGGGAGTCGAGGTTGTAGCGCAGCGCCAGGGTCAGCGCCGCCGGCCCGAGGAAGCTGTCGTCGCGCCCGAACTGCGGGCAGGCGGCATAGCACAGGCCGCAGTTGATGCACTGGCTGAACGGCTGGTAGCGCTCGAGCTCCGCCGGTGTCTGCCGGTACTCGCCCTCCGTGACCGGGCGCTCGGCCTCGTGGAACATCCAGGGCTTCACCGCCTCCAGGTGGTCCATGAACCCCTCGAGGTCGACGATGAGGTCGCGCTCCACGGGGAAATGGTCCAGGGCCTGCACGTGCAGTTCGCCCCGGTCTGCGAACTCGCGCAGGAAGGTCTTGCAGCCCAGTCGCGGTTCGCCGTCGATCATGACGCCACAGCTGCCGCAGATCGCCATGCGGCAGGACCAGCGATAGGCCAGCGTCGGATCCAGCTCGTCCTTGATGTAGTTGAGCGCCTCCAGGACCGACAGGTCGGCGCTCAGTGGCACATCGTAGCGTTGCTCCGTCGGCGCCTCGTCCTCGCCGGGGCGGTAGCGGGCCACGTAGAGGGCAATGCTTTCACTCATTGCGCCGTCTCCTTGGCCCGCGCGGCACCCCCATAGAGCCGCTCGCCGGGCTGGGAGCGGGTGATGTTCACGTCCTGCCAGGCCACGGCGGGCGCCTCGGTGCCGCGGTAGTGCGCGAGGCTGTGCTTGAGAAAGTGCGTGTCGTCGCGCGCCGGGAAGTCCTCGGGGCGCTGGTGGCTGCCGCGGGACTCGCGGCGGGCGAGGGCCGCGGCGGTCATCGCCTCCGCCACATCGAGGAGGAAGCCGAGCTCGATCGCCGAGAGCCACTCCGTATTGAAGGCGAGGCTGTCGTCCTCAAGCTTGAGCCGCCCGTAGCGCTCGCGCAGGTCGCGGAGCGTTGCGGCGGTCTCTTCCATCGCTGTGGGCATGCGCTGGATGCCGACGCCGGCCTCCATGGCCTCGGCCATGGCGTTGCGCAGGTCCGCGAGCTTCTCCGTGCCTCGCTTGGCGCGCAGTGCGTCCCGGCGTGCCGCGTTGTCCCGCGCCTGGGCGAGCAGTTCGCCTTCGGCCGGCGTGCTGCCGGCGCGGGCCATCGCCGCCGCCGCCTCGCCGGCCACGCGGCCGAAGACGGAAAGCTCGGCAAGGGAGTTGGAGCCGAGGCGGTTGGCGCCGTGGAGCCCCACGCTGGCGCACTCGCCGGCGGCGAACAGGCCGGGCAGGGCGGTGGCGGTGCGCCCGTCGGTCTGGATACCGCCCATGGTGTAGTGGGCCGTGGGGCGCACCGGGATGGGCTCGTGCACCGGGTCGACGTCGATGTAGGTGCGGGCGAGTTCCCGGATGAAAGGCAGGCGTTCGTCAATGTAGGCCTCGCCGAGGTGGCGCAGGTCCAGGTTGACCGCCTCGCCGCGCGGCGAGGACAGGGTCCGCCCGGCCTGGGATTCGTGCCAGAAGGCCTGGCTTACCTTGTCCCGGGGGCCGAGTTCCATGGTCTTGTTCTGTGGCGCGCCGAGCGGGGTCTCGGGGCCGAGGCCGTAGTCCTGCAGGTAACGGTAGCCCTCGCTGTTGGTCAGCACGCCCCCTTCGCCGCGGGCCGCCTCGGTGATCAGGATGCCGGAGCCCGGCAGCCCGGTGGGGTGGTACTGGACGAACTCCATGTCGCGCAGGGGCACGCCCTGGCGGTAGGCCATCGCCATGCCGTCACCGGTGACGATGCCGCCGTTGGTGTTGTAGCGGTAGACCCGGGCCGCGCCGCCGGTGGCGATGATGACGGCCGGCGCCAGGAGCGCGACGTGCTCGCCGCTGGCCATGTGAATGCCCTGCACGCCGCCGCAGTGGCCGTCGGCCACCAGCAGGTCCGTGCAGAACAGCTCGTCGAAGCGGCGGATGGACGGATACTTGAGCGAGGTCTGGAACAGCGTGTGCAGGATGTGAAAGCCGGTCTTGTCGGCGGCGAACCAGGTGCGCTCGATCTTCATGCCGCCGAAGGCGCGCACGTTCACGCGGCCGTCGGGCCTGCGGCTCCAGGGGCAGCCCCAGTGTTCGAGGCGCAGGTTCTCCTCCGCGGCGTGGCGCACGAAGTACTCGACCACGTCCTGGTCGCAGAGCCAGTCGCCGCCGGAGACCGTGTCGTCGAAGTGATTGTCGATGGAATCGTGGTCCTGCACCACGCCGGCACAGCCGCCCTCCGCGGCCACCGTGTGGCTGCGCATCGGGTAGACCTTCGAGACGAGCGCGATGTCGAGGGACGGGTCCGCCTCGGCCGCGGCGATGGCCGCACGCAGGCCGGCGCCGCCGCCGCCGATGATCACGATGTCCGCGCGCTCCTGCCGCATGCCCGGGCCTCTCTTTGAACGTGGGGAGAGTGTAACGAAGCCGGGCACCGGCGGTCAGGTCGCCGCGGCTTTCCCTTGATTCAGGTCAGGGACCGCGGCGGTGCAGCGCTTCGAGGCGGTGGGCGATACGCAGGAGCTCATGGTCCTCGCCGCGCCGGCCGACCAGGGAAATGCCCAGCGGCAGGCCGTCCACCGTGCCGAGGGGCAGCGTCACGTGCGGGTTGCCGGCGATGGCGGGCAGGGAGGCCATGCTTTCGCCGAAGAACGCGTCACCGTTCACCGGGTCGATCATCCACGCGGGGCCTTCCGTGATGCCGATGAGGACATCCAGCTCCGCCTCTGCGAAGAGCCGGTCCAGGCCCTCCTGACGCGCCAGGCGGCGGAGCCGGGTCCGGGTGGTCTCGTAACCGGTCGCGTCGAGCTCCAGGTCGCGGGCGGCCAGGAAGATCTCCTGGCCGAAGTAGCGCAGCTCCCGGCCGGGATGGCCGGCGTTGAAGGCGATGAGGTCTTCCAGGGTCAGTGCCGCGAAGGCGTTCGGCAGGCCAGCCAGGTAAGCGGCCAGGTCCCGGCGGAACTCATAGAGCAGCACGGCCAGGGCATCGTCGCGGAAGCCCTCGTAGCGCTCGATGGCCAGCCCCGGGATCACGGTGGCGCCATCGGCCCGGGCCCGGGCGAGCACGGCATCCAGCTCCCGGTCCCGCTCCGCGGCGTAGCCCGTGGTGTTGGCGAAAACGCCGATGCGGACGCCGCCGAGGTCGGCAAGGCCTGCCACGTCGGCAAGCCCCGCGGCGACGGCCGCGGCTCCGGGGGCTTCCGGATCGAGCATGGCCGCCAGGGTGCGGGCGGCGAGGGCGACGTCGCGGGTGATCGGTCCGGCGGTGTCCTGGCTGGCGGCGATCGGCACGATGCCGGCCCCGGCGACCAGCCCGTGCGTCGGCTTCACCCCCACGACGCCGTTGGCGGCGGCGGGGCAGACGATAGAGCCGGAGGTTTCGGTGCCGATGGCGATGTCGACGTAGCCCAGGGCCACGGCCACCGCCGAGCCGGAGCTGGACCCGCAGGGCGAGCGCCGCGGGTCCACCGCATTCACGGTCTGGCCGCCGACGGCGGACCAGCCGGAGACCGAGTGGTAGGAGCGGAAGTTCGCCCACTCGGAGAGGTTGGTCTTGCCGAGGACGATCGCGCCGGCGGCGCGCAGCTGCGCTACCAGCGGCGCATCGCGCCCGGTGCGGTTCTCCGCAAGCGCCAGGGAGCCGGCGGTGGTGGGCAGCTCCCGGCTCTCGATGTTGTCCTTGAGCAGGACTGGTTCGCCCCCCAGGGGCAGCGCCTCGCGCTCCGCCGGTGCCAGGGCATCCTGGGCAGCCGCGGCGGCGCGCGCTGCGGCGGCGTCGACGGCGATGACGGCGCCGTAGCTGGCATCACTGCGCGCGATGCGTGCCAGGGCGCTATCCACCGCCTGCAGCGCGGAGCCCGCGGCGGGCGGGCCGGCGAAGGCGAGCAAGGGCAAGCAGACCGCGGCCAGGGCCGCTGCAACGAGGGCGGGAAATGGGCGGCGCATGGAGGTCTCCGTCAGGCATCGAAGCGCGTTTGACGTTAGCACCGGGGCGGGTGACTATCCAGCTTCCTCCTGGAGCGCAGAATGTACGGAGCTTTTTCATGGCGCATATCGATCCCACCCGCGAACAGTTCGAGGCCTTCAAGGCGCTGCCGCGGGATACCCCGAT
Source organism: Pseudohaliea sp. (assembly GCF_054552115.1). Lineage (NCBI taxonomy): Bacteria > Pseudomonadati > Pseudomonadota > Gammaproteobacteria > Cellvibrionales > Halieaceae > Pseudohaliea > Pseudohaliea sp. The sequence continues at coordinate 106,235 of NZ_JBTOLW010000006.1, forward strand.
CCTCATGCTCAACCTCATCCGCCTGAAGGAGACCGTCGAGTACCCGGATGGCGAAGTCGTCAGCGGTGCCGAGGCCTACCGGCGCTATGGCGAGCACAGCGGGCCGATTTTCCGCGGCCTCGGTGGCGAGATCGTCTGGCGCGGCACCTGGGAGGCCATGGTGATCGGGCCCGACGACAAGCAGTGGGACGTCGCCTTCGTGGCCCGTTACCCTGACGCCGGAGCCTTCATGGCGATGGTCACCAACCCCGACTACCAGGCGATCGTCCACCACCGCACCCTGGCGGTCGAGGACAGCCGCCTCATGCGCTTTGCCGAGGGTGCCGGCGGCGAGGGTTTCGCCGGGTGAGCCGCGCCATGCCCCGGAGGCGGGTCTCGCGCTCTGCGCCGGCGGAGCGACCGGACTGGCGATGCCTGAAGCGCAAGCTGTTCTGCGCGGCGGGCAGCGCTCTGCTCGCCCTCGCCCCCAATGCACTGGCCGGCGACCCGCACGGGGACGAGCCCATCGGTACCGTTCGCGAAGTCTACGACGGCCTGCTCCTGCCGGCTATCCAGGTCAACACCTTTCGCAACATCCACCGGCTCTTTCCCACCCGCACGGTGCGCGCCGGCGGGGTGCCGCGCCCGCTGCCGCCGGCCGCGGAAACGCTGGGCAACTTCCGCTTCGAGTCCCGCGGCCGCCGCTGGGATCTCTATGACTACCTCTCGGTCAACCGCGTGGCCGGCATGCTGGTGCTCAAGGACGGCGAGGTCGCCTTCGAGTACTACGGCCTGGGCAACGGTCCCGACACGCGCTGGATGTCCATGTCGGTGGTCAAGTCCATGACCGCCACGCTCGTCGGCATGGCGATCCGCGACGGCTACATCGACAGCCTTGACGACACCCTCAAGCGCTACCTGCCGCGCTTCGCCGGCAGCGCCTACGACGGCGTCACGGTGCGCCAGCTGCTGCAGATGGCCTCGGGCGTGCGCTGGAACGAGACCTACACGGACCCGGCCTCGGACCGGCGCGCGATGCTCGAGGCGCAGCTTGGCCAGGAGCCGGGGGCCATCCTCGAGCTCATGGCCTCGCTGCCGCGCGCGGCGGCGCCCGGCACCCGCTGGAACTACAGCACCGGGGAGACGCAGGTGGTCGGCGCGCTGGTGGCAGCGGCCACGGGCCGGCCCGTGGCCGACTATCTCTCGGAGAAGATCTGGCAACCGGCGGGCATGGCCTCGGACGCCACCTGGTGGCTCGCCTCGCCCGGCGGGCTGGAGATCGGCGGCAGCGGCCTGTCGGCGACGCTCCGGGACTATGCGCGCTTCGGCCAGTTCATGCTCGAGGGCGCGGTCGTGGCGGGGGAGCCGACGTTGCCCGACGGCTGGATCGAGGCCGCCACGGGCCCGCAGCGCATCGGCGGCGAGACGGTGGAGTACGGCTACATGTGGTGGCCCCTGGACGAGGGCGCCTATGCGGCCATCGGCATCTTCGGCCAGTTCGTCTACGTGCACCCGGCGGACCGGCTGGTGGTGGCCCTGTGGAGCGCCCAGCCGAAACCCGAGGGGACCGACGCCATCGACGAGTACGTGTTCTTCAACGCCCTCGCCGCCGCCCTGCGCTGATCCGCCCGGCCCCAACCTTGACAGACCTCAAGGCCGGCCGGCGCCCGCACCGTTAGCATGGTGCGTGCCTTGGATCGGGACGGGATTTTCTTGCGCGACAACCTGCTGGCCTTCCTGAAGATCACCCTCGGCAGCCTCCGGGACCTCGCGCCGGTGGTGCTCCTTGTCCTGGTGTTCCAGCTCCTGGTCCTCGGCCAGCCGTTGCCGAACGCGCTGGAACTCGGCCTCGGCCTGGGCTTCGTGGTCCTGGGGCTGACCTTCTTCATCTTCGGTCTCGAGCTCGGCCTGTTCCCCATCGGCGAGTCCATGGCCTACGCCCTCGCCCGCAAGGGCTCGGTGTTCTGGCTCCTGCTGTTCGCTTTCGCACTCGGCTTCGGCACCACCATTGCCGAACCGGCACTCATCGCCGTTGCCGGCGAGGCGGCGGCCATCGCCGCGGACGGCCGCATGATCGAGAACAGCGAGCCGGCGATGGCGCGCTACGCCCTCGGCCTGCGCCTCACGGTCGCCGTGTCCGTGGGTATCGCGATCATCGTCGGCGTGCTGCGCATCCTCCGCGGCTGGCCGATCCACCTCATGATCGCCGGCGGTTATGTGCTCGTGGTCTGCATGACGGCCATCGCGCCGAAGGAGATCATCGGTATCGCCTACGACAGCGGCGGCGTGACCACCTCGACGATCACCGTGCCCCTGGTGACGGCCCTCGGCGTCGGTCTCGCCTCGGCGATCCGCGGCCGCAACCCGATGATCGACGGCTTCGGCCTCATCGCCTTCGCGTCGCTCACGCCGATGATCTTCGTCATGGGTTACGGGATGCTCTACGCATGAGCGACGGGGGACTGCTTGCGGAGTTCCTGGCGACCACCGTCGCCACCATCCGCGACGTCCTGCCGATTGCCGCCGTGCTGCTAGGCTTCCAGTTCCTCGTCATCCGGGAGCCGCCGCCCCACCTGCGCCGCATCGTCATCGGCTTTCTCTACGTGCTGATCGGCCTGTCCCTGTTCCTGCTGGGCCTCGAGAAAGCCCTGTTCCCGCTCGGCCGGGTCATGGCCGGGCAGCTCACGGCGCCCGAGTTCATCGCCGGCCCCGGGGCCGTGGCGAGCGCGCTGAGCTGGGAGGACTACGGCTGGGTGTACCTCTTTGCCTTCGCCGTGGGTTTCAGCACGACCATCGCCGAGCCCTCGCTGATTGCCGTGGCGATCAAGGCCAACGAGGTCTCCGGCGGGGCCATCGGCATCTGGGGGCTGCGACTGGCCGTGGCCCTCGGTGTGGCCGTGGGGATTACCCTGGGCACCTTCCGCATCATCGTCGGCGCGCCGATCCACTGGTTCATCATCACCGGCTACGTGATCGTCGTGCTGCAGACATTCTTTGCGCCGCGGCTAATCGTTCCCCTGGCCTACGACTCCGGGGGCGTCACCACTTCCACGGTAACCGTGCCGCTGGTCGCCGCCCTGGGCCTCGGGCTCGCGGAGACCGTGCCCGGGCGCAGCCCGCTGCTCGATGGCTTCGGCCTCATCGCCTTTGCCAGCCTGTTTCCCATGATGACCGTCATGGCCTACGCGCAGCTTTCCGAACTGCGTGCCCGGCGCCGCGACCCAGAACCTGAGGAGGTAAACTAGCACCATGCACTTCAAGCTGATCATGGCCTTCGTGGAGGACGCGCGCAGCGACGATGTCCTCGATGCGGCCCGGACCGCGGGCGCCACCGGCGCGACGGTCATCAACAACGCGCGCGGGGAGGGGCTCCGGCAGAAGAAGACTTTCCTCGGTCTGTCGCTCGAGACCCAGCGGGACGTGCTCCTGTTCCTGGTCGAGGAGCACCTTGCCCGGCACATCCTCGAGGAGATCGCCCGGGCCGGTGACTTCGACAACAGCCCCGGCACGGGCATCGCCGTGCAGATCGATGTCGAGGACGCCGTGGGCGTTTCCCACCAGCTTTCCGTGCTCGCCGACCGTATCGAGGAGGACCTATGAGCAACGGCAGGATCGTCCGCGTCCGCGACGTGATGCAGGAGCGTTTCGTCTGCCTGGAGGGCATGGCCACCGTGCAGGAGGCCATCGACACCATGGTGCGCGAAAACGCCGACACGGTGTTCATCCGGCGCCGCCACGAGGACGACGAGCCCGGCATCGTGGTGCTGGCCGACATCGCCGAGCAGGTGCTGGCCCGGGACCGCGCGCCGGACCGGGTCAACCTCTACGAGATCATGACCAAGCCCGTGATCGGGGTGGACCCGGCCATGAACATCCGCTACTGCGCCCGGCTCTTTTCCCGCTTCGGCCTGTCCACGGCGCCGGTGGTGGAGCACAAGGACATCATCGGCGTGGTCACCTACCGCGAGATGGTGCTCAAGGGCCTGCTTTCGCGCTGAGCCGCCTTCGCGGCCGCTGCAACCGGCGCGGCTTCAGGATATGCGGCCGCCCCGCAGGCTACGGTGGCAGCGTACGCGTTATCCGGTTCAGCGCTCGTAGCCGGTCATTTCCAGGTAGCCGCGGCCGACGATTTCGCCACTGTCGGGGTCCCTTACCTCGACGGCCCCCTCCCAGTAGCGCACCGCCGTTGCCATGGCCTGGTCATCCAGCAGCGCCTCGACTTCCAGTGCGAGGCCCGCAGCGGGCAGCTCAACGCCCCAGGCCACGGGATAGCGGGCGCCGCTCTCTGCCCGCCACCAGCGCAGCGGCTGGAGCCGGAAGTCGCGGACGCCCAGGGGGCGCCGCCGATTGTCGCCGGTCAGCAGCAGGCCCCCGCTGTGCGGATCACTGCTGCCGTCTTTTCTGCGTAGCTGGTAGAGCATCAGATCGGCCCCGCTGTCGAGCTGCAGGGAAAACCAGTCCCAGCCGGCCTGGCCGTCGCCGAGGGCGCTGGTGCTCCATTCGCGGTCCAGCCAGGATTGGCCGGTGACGGTCTTTGCTTCGCCGGCCACGGTGATGGTCCCGCGGGTCGCCAGCCGCGTGATCGAGTAGTAGTAGGAGGCATTGCCCGGCTCGGCGCTCTTCTGGCTCAGGCCGCCATCGCCCTGCAGCACCGGCGCCCGCAGGGGCTCTAGAGAAAGCGCGAGCTCGAAGGCGTCGGTCTCTATGGCGAGCTGCCAGGGGAAGCGCCCACCGTCGCCGCCGCTGAGCGTCCAGTCCTCAAGCCAGACACGGAAAGGCTGCACCTGCTGCCCGGCGAGGCCGAGAGCATCGCGCGCAAAGCGCTCCCGGTGCCAGTGGCGCCCGCCATCGATCGCGGTAATGGCGACATGAGCCATCCACAGCTGCCGCGCGGCCCAGGCCGATGGCCGCTCTGGCCCCGGCGGCGCCAGGGCAACGCGGAAGAAGGTCACCTGGTAGCCGAAGCGCTCGCCGCTCTCCGCAGCGAGCTGCCCGGTGAAATACCACCACTCGTTGCGGAAGTCCGGGTGGGCGTTGTGGTCCTCGGGAAAGCGGAACTGGCGTGGCTCACGGGCGCGGGCGAAGCCTGCCGTCGCCTCGCCGCCGAGGGCGCTGGCGACGTCGAGCCCGCCCGCCGGTGGCCTCGCCTCGCAGCCGGCGAGCAGGGCAGCCAGGAGCAGGCCGGCGGCGCGTAGTGCCCCTTGTGCTGCAGTCGCCGGAAGGGCGCCGGCCAGCGCTCCTGAGCAAGCGCTTCGCGGCGTGCCCAGCATGCGCGTCCCGATAGCGTCTTTCTCACGGTGCATAGAGCGCCTCGCGCAGCTCGGCCCCGGCCAGGCGGCGGGCCGGCCACAGCGCGGCGAGGGCCGCGGCGGCCACGGCCAGCAGGATTGAGTGGACGATGATCGCCGGGTCGATGTGCATGGCGAGGGACCAGCCGAAGGAGCGGCGGTTGATCACGTCGATGAGCAGCAGCGACAGCGCGCCGCCCAGGGGCAGCGCCAGCAGGCCGGCGAGGAGCCCGCTGGCACCGGCCTGGGCCAGGACCAGGGACAGCAGCTGCCGCGGCGTTACGCCGGTGGCCCGGAGCACGGCGAATTCCCGGCTGCGCTCGAGGAACAGCGCCATGAGCGCGCTGAGGATGCCGACGAAGGCAACGATGATCACGAGCGCGCGCAGCACCTCGGTGATGACGAAGGTGCGGTCGAAGATCGCGAGTGAGCGCTCGCGGATTGCGCGATTGGAATTCACCTGCAGCGTCACGCCTGCCGCCTCCCCCAGGGCGAAGATGCGCTGGCGTGCCGCCTCGGGGTCTGCGCCTGCGGTGAGGGTGAGTGCGACGCTGGAGAAGGCCCGGTCCGGCCAGTGCGCCTCGTACAGCGCCCGCGGCAGCACCGCCGCGCCGTAGGAACTGGCGAAGTCGCGGTACACGCCGCGCACGGGCAGGGACAGCGGCCCGCCGGGGCTGGCCAGGGTCACCGTGCTGCCCACCGCCAGGCCGCGGCGCTGCGCCAGCGGCTCGGACACGAGCACGCCGTCTGCCGCTCCCAGGGTTTTCCCCGTGGCGCCCGGCGGGCCGGCGACCAGCTCGAAGCTGTGCGGCGCGATGCCGGTGGGGCCAAGAACGAGCACGCGCAGCGGTTCACCATCCACCTGCACCGTCCGCTGCCGGGCGGGGGATAACGCGGCGACCGCGGGCAGGGCGGCCAGCCGCTGCTCCCAGTCCGGAGCCAGCTGCGCGCCCTCGCCTTCCCGGTATACGTAGAGATCGCCCTTGAGCGTGGTGTCCAGCCAGCCGGCGACGCTGCCGCGGAAGGAGCCGATCATGATGGCGACGCCCACCGTGGCTGCGACGGCAATCGCCAGCGCGGTGACTGCCGGGCCGGTGTGCGGTAGCGCACTCTGTACACCGCGCAATGCAAGCGTTGACGCGACGCCGCTGCGCCGGGGCATGGCGCGCAACAGGCCGGCGAGGAGCGCCCGCAGCAGCGCGGGGCAGAGCAGCGCATAGCCGGCGATGAGCAGGAACAGTGCGGTGAAGCCGGCCAGGAGTGACCGCTCGGACACGGCGAGCAGCAAGGGACAGCCGGCGAGCAGGGTGAGTCCCGCGAAGACGGCGGCGCGCCCCGAGCCCGCCGCCGCAACGGCCCCGCCTGTCTGCACGAGCGTCGCTGGCGCCGTCCGCGCCGCCTCGCGGGCAGGGGCCAGGGTCGCGGCCAGTACCGCGCCCAGGGTTACGGCCAGTGCGCCAAGCAGCTCCGCCGCCGCGATGTCCGGGCGCGCCGGTTCGATGGCGACGTAGAGGTCGGAGACCGTCCTCGCTACCAGCGTGAGCAGGCCCTGGCCCAGCGCCAGGCCGAGGACAAGGCCCAGGAGGCCGCCGGCAAGGCCGAGCGCGAGACCCTCGAGGAGGAGCCGCTGGAACAGCTGTCTGGGTGTCGTCCCGATCATGCGCAACACGGCGAAGGTGGCGCGGCGCTGGACCACGGCGAAAGCCATGGTGTTGTACACCAGGAAGGCACCCACCAGCATGGCTAGCAGGCTCATGGCCGTGAGGTTGGTGCGGAAAGCGCCGGTCATCGCGTCGAAGGTCTCGCGCTGGTCCGCATAGCGTGACAGCACCACGCCTGCCGGCAGTCGTTTGCGCAGGGCGGCTGCTTCGCCGGCATCGAGGCGCAGCTGGATGCGGTCGAGTTCCCCGGGGCGGCCTGCGAGTTCCTGCGCCGTGGCGATGTCGGCGATGAGCGCATCGCCCAGCCAGTCACCGGCGTCGGCTTTGAAGCGGCCGAGCGGGCGGAGCGTCACCGGCCTGCCGTCGATCTGTGCCAGCGCGGGCTCGCCGGGGCTCAGCGCGGCCTCCGCCGCCAGCGCCCCGGGAACAAGGACGGCCCCGGGCTCCGTGAGCAGCTGCGACAGCGCCGCGCCGCGCAGCGCGGGTACGCCGCTGCCCGGGGGCAGGGCGAAGGGGTCGATGCCCACCAGGTCGACACGATACCCGCCGGCGCTGTTCGCACCGACGCTGCTCTCATCGACACTGCTCTCACCAAGCGTAAGCCGCACCCTTAGAACGGGCAGGGCGGGGGGCGTCCACGGGGCGAGGCGGAGCCGGCGGTAGAGGGACTCATCGAGGGCACCCTGGACGGCCTTCAGTTCATGGGTCATGGGGCCGGCGAGGGCCGCGAGGGAGCGGTCGAAGGACAGTGTGGCGGCCCGCGTCGCCAGGGCGACGGCGACGATCACGGCGGCACCGAGGGCGATCCCGAGCAGTGCGAGCAGCAGCTGCAGCGGGTGCTGGCGGTAGAAGCGAAGGCTGGCCGCCAGCGGCAGGCGGCTGGTCCTGGCGCTGGCCATCACGCGGGCACTACCCGGCCCTGTTCCAGGCGCAGCACCCGGTCGGCGTGGCGGGCCACCGCATCGCTGTGAGTGACGACCAGCAGCGCGCCTCGCCCCCGGCGGGCCCGGTCCAGGAGCAGCGCGAGCACCCGCTCGCCGGTCTCCGGATCCAGGCTGCCCGTGGGTTCGTCGGCGAGCACCAGGTCCGGCTCGTGGACCAGGGCCCGGGCGATGGCGACCCGCTGCTGCTCGCCGCCGGAGAGGCGGTCCGGGAAGCTCCCCGCCCGCGCCGCCAGCCCCACGGCGGCAAGCGACGCAGTGACCCTGGCGCCGGCCTCGTCGGTGCCCGTGGCGAGCAGGTCCAGGGGCAGGCGTATGTTCTCTGCCGCCGTTAGCGTGGGCACGAGCAGGAAGCGCTGGTAGACAAAACCCAGGTGCTGCCGGCGGAACACGGTGCGCTCGGGTTCCGCCAGCTGTGTGATATCGCGGCCGCCGATCACCAGCGACCCTGCCTGCGGGCTGTCGATGGCGCCGAGTAGATTCAGCAGCGTCGACTTGCCGGAACCGGAGACGCCGAGCAGCGCGACGCACTCACCTGCCGCCAGTGACAGGTCCACGCCACGGAGAAGCTCGTGCTCGCTGCCGCCTTCGCGGAAGCGGTAGGTCAGTCCTGTTGCCTCGAGCATGGCGGCCTCCGCGGTGAATGCTGAAAAGACGACCAGGGCGGGAGCAGAACCTGGCGCAGAGGGATCGAAGGCGTCAATGGTAGCCGAATGGTGCGGCGTCCGCCGGTGCCGGGTTCGGGCCTGCGCCCGCGGCGGCGCGGGCCCGCCGAGGTCCCCTGCCGGGAACTGGTCCCGGAGGGGCGGCTGTCGCGTTGAGCCGCCGGCTCAGTCGGGCAGCCGCTTGTCCACGCCCGGGGCGATCGGCGCCCCGGAGTCACGCTCGCGCACGGCCTCCCTGAAGCCCACGGCCTGGGCGCGCTCGCGGAACCACAGCCCCTCCGGGGAGTGGCGGGCGATACCGTCGAAGAAATTGGCGAAGCGCTGCGTGTTCACGAGCCCCATGGCCTCGTAGGCCTGGTTCACGGCCAGCTTGCTCATCATGAGCTGGTTCTTCGGCACGCCCTTGATGCGGTCGCAGAGCCGGGCGACCGCCGCGTCCAGCTCTTCGGCGGGCACCGCCTCGTGCACGAGGCCGATGCGGACGGCCTCGCTGCCGCTGATCAGGTCGCCGGTGAAAAGCATGCGCTTGGCCTGCTCGATGCCCAGCCGATAGACCCACATCATGGTGGTGGGGATGCCCCAGACCCGGGCCGGCGGGTAGCCGATGCGGGCGTCCTCGGCCATCACGATCAGGTCGCAGCAGAGGGCGATGTCGCTGCCGCCGGCCGCCGCGGCGCCGTGGATCTTGCAGATCGTGGGTTTTCTCGCCCGCCACAGGGCCATGAAGTCATCGGTGTTCCCCGCCATCAGCGCGTAATCGACGGTCGGGTCCCAGGGCATGGCCTGGGAGCCGGGCACTTCGCCCTCGGCCTCGGCGTAGCGCTCGAGATCGTAGCCGCCGCAGAAGCCCTTGCCGGCGCCGCAGAGAACGATGACGTGGACGTCCGGGTCGGCGTCGGCCTGTTCGACGGCCGCGCGCAGTTCGCGGGGCAGGGCGTCGTTGATGGCATTGAGCTTGCCGGGCCGGTCCAGCGTGATGGTGGCGACGCGGTCATCGACTGCGTAGCGAAGGGTGGTAAAAGCCATGATAGCTCTCTCGGTTGCCGGTTCGGCACCCATTGTCGCCCTGGCGGCGGCGGGGGTACAGGGCACGGCCGACCTGCTTTGACGACAACTGGCGCAGCTACGATATTAGGCGGTCACTTCGGATAAACGCCGTGGGCGGGGTCTTCCTGGAGGTGCAGCAATGAATGGCTCGACCGTGTCGTCTGGCGCTCTTCCCGACACGCCCCCGGTACTTTCTGCCCTTGCCCTCGCTGTTTGGGCGCTGGTCGGTGCAGTCTCCGTGTTCCTGGCCACCCAGTCGGTCGAGGATCTCCCCCTGCTGTCGCGGCTGCTGGCGCCATTGCGCGAACACGTGGGCGCCGACAAGGCCATGTTTTCGCCGCTCGCCTACTTCATCCTCTTCTCCATGGTCTGGGTCCTGGAGGCAAAGCTACCCGCCGAGCGGCGCCGGCAGCCCGTGGCGAATTTCGTACAGGATTTCAGCTGGTACCTGGTGACGATGGCGTTCCGCATCACCCTGCTGGCCGCCTACACCTCGCTGCTCTTTGCCGCCTACCAGCAGTACCTGTCCTGGATGACGATCGATGCCGCAGCCAGCTGGCATCCGCTGACACGCTTCGTCGTCGCCGTGCTCGTGGCGGACTTCTTCCGCTGGTTCGCCCATTACCTGATGCACAAGGTGCCGCTGTTCTGGGAATTCCATGCCCTGCATCACTCCCAGACAGAGCTGAATATCTTCACCGACGCGCGCGTGCATCCCTTCGAACGGATTATCGCCGGTTCCATCAAGTTCCTGCCGGCGATGATGCTCGCCAACGCGCTGCCGGTCCTGGTCGCCTGGGCGGTGTTCGAGACGATCTACCCGAAGTTCTATCATGCGAATGTCCGGATCAATCTCGGCCCGCTGCGCTACCTGCTGGTCACGCCGCAGTCTCACCGGGTTCATCACGGGCGCGACGAACCCTATCGTGACAAGAATTTCGGCTTTACCTTTTCCATCTGGGACTGGCTTTTCGGGACGCAGTACCGCGATCACACCGTCTACCCGGAAACCGGCATCCCGGACAGCGAGTTTCCCGCTGCCCCGGGGCGCGGCCCGTTCTCGCTGGCCAGCAACCTGGTTCGACAGTTCATCTATCCCATCAAGCGGGCGCTTTCCCTTGCGGCCCGCTGACCGGCCGCCTCCCTCCCCGGGCAGCAGAGGGGCGGTGCCCCAGGGTCGCAGGCCACTGCGTGTGCTGATCGAGGTGGTTCATCCTGCGGATGTGCTGTTCTTCCTCAACCCGATCAGGCAGCTGCGAGCGGCCGGTCACGACCTGCGGATCGCCTCACGGGACAAGGACGTCACGCTCGACCTTCTGCGCGAACTGGAGCTGTCCAGCCGCTGCCTGTCGCGGGCCGGAAAGGGGCTGCCGGGGCTGGCGCTGGAGCTGCTTCTGCGGGACATCGCGCTCCTGCGCTTTGCCAGGGAATTCCGGCCCGACGTGATGTGCGGCTTCGGTGGCGTGGCGCTATCACACGTCGGGCGCCTGCTGGGGATACCGGCCATAGGCTTTTACGATACGGATCACGCCGTGCTGCAACAGCGCCTGACGCTGCCCTTCATCGGGTGGCAGTACGTCCCCGAGGTCTACGACGGGCCCATCGCGAGGGGGCGAACCACGCGTTTTGCCGGCGTGAAGGAACTGTCCTACCTGCATCCGGATAACTTTCAGGCCGACCGGCGGCGGGCAGAGGCAGTGGGCCTCGATCCTCGCGCGCGCAACTTCCTGGTGCGGGTGGTCAGCTGGAACGCGAACCACGATGTCGGCGCGCGTGGCTGGGGCAGCGCGAAGCTCCGCGCCGTCGTCGAGCATCTCGCGGCGCGCGGGCGCGTGCACCTGTCCGCGGAAGGCGAACTGCCGGCGGAGTTCGAAGCCCTGCGCTATCGAGGTGGCACGTCCGATTTTCATCACCTGCTGGCGCACTGTGACCTCTACGTCGGTGAGAGCGCGACGATTGCGACCGAGGCCTTCGTCCTGGGGGTCCCGGCGATCTACGGTGTGGATGACCGGCGCTGCTATATCGATGCACTGATCCGGGACAGGCTCCTGGTGAACGTGACAGCAGCGGAAACCGGGCCCCTGGTCGCCGCCATCGACAGCTGCCTGTCCGGTGATCTCGAGGCCTGGCGCCAGCGCCGCGAGCGCTGGCTGCAGGCTCATGACAACCTCGCGCCCTACATCGTGGATGCTATCCTGCAGCACGGCTACCGGAGGAGGCTGCCGGACGCCGTGGCGGCCTGAGCAGCGCGGCCGGGTACGGGCTTGGACAAGCGACACTCACTCACTTTTGACCTGGCTCTGTGGAACGGCGCGGCCCTGGCCCTGGCCCGCAGCTACCATGTCGGGCTGCGCATCGTTTTCATCTACCTGCTGGTGGAGCAGATCGGCGTGCAGGCGTACGGGTTCTACGCCTACGCGCAGAGCTGGTATGTCCTGCTCCTCCCGCTCGCTGCCTGGGGCGGGAACGAACTGCTCATCAGCGGCCTGATCAGCAGGTCGGACGACGAGCAGCATCGCTTCGCCGGCACCGCCCTTACCCTGCGCCTGGCACTCGGTGCTGCCAGCGGCCTGCTGATCGTGGTGATCGCCCTTGCCGCCGAAACCCGGCACGATCTCGCGCTGCTGATGCTGGTGTTCTCGCAGGCAGTGTTCGTGAGGGGCCTTATCGGCCTGGTCACGTCACTGTTCACAGCCCGTGGACGAAGCATCGAGTGGATACGCCTGTCCGTCTTCTTCATGACCCTGGAAGTCGTGCTGGTGCTGTGGTTTGCGGGTACCGGCGCTGCACTTTACGAGCTGGCGCTGCTGCAGACACTCGTTTGGTGGGCCACGCTGCTCACGGGCGCGCGATTCTACGCTGCGCGCTATGCGCCGGTGCACCCGCGGTGGGATACCGGGCTCGCCGGCTGGTTCCTGCGCGAGGGCGCGCTGGTTGGGCTGGCGAGCTTCCTGATCCTGGCGCTCACTCCCGGCCTGCTGCTGGCCTATCGTTACCTGGCGCCGCAGCTGGGGGACCTGGGTCCGGTCGCGCTGGTGCTGCAGGTGTTTCTCATCCTCCAGCAGTTTCTCACGCTGGTAACAAATGCACTGCTTCCCGCGCTGGAGCGCCCGTCAGGCAACCGTAGCGGCAACCTGGCCGGTTTTTCCGCGACCGCGTTGAGCCTGGCCCTGTGCGCCGCCGGTGCGCTCTCCATGGCGCTGCGGGTCGTTATTCCGCGGGTGCTGGCGAGCCTTGATCCGACACCTTTCGACGGGGCGCTGTTGCTGCTGGCCGAACACGCATGGATACTCGTTCCCGTGCTCGTCATGCAGGTATTCCAGCCGGTCCTGATTGCGAGCGGCCGGGGGATCGGCTTCCTCACGGCCGTCGCCAGCGGCTATGCCCTGGCACTGGCTTACATGGTTTTAGTGAGTGCCGCGGGGACCCTGGTTCCCGCCGCCGTTTTTCACGCGATGGGTATGGGTATGGGGGTGGTTGCGGCTATCGAGCTGCTGTGGTGCTGGCGCGCCGGCGCTTTCGACCCCCGCGATCGGACCGGGCTGCCCGTCGCCGCCGCCCTGCTCGCCGCCAACGGCGCCGCGTGGGTCGCCGCCGAGACCGTCTCTCCCCTGCTTGCGGCCATCCTGGTTCCCCTCTTTGCCGTCCTTGGATGGCGGCAGTTGCAGCTGCTGAGGGCGCTGTAGGTGCCGGGGGCGGGAGTGCGACGTCTGCTCTATCACCTGCGCGTCTCGCCGGCGGACTATCTTTTCCGCCAGGCGCTGCAGCGGTGGCCCTCGGCAAAAATCGCCGTGCCGCGGATGCCGCGTTCGCTGCAGCCCGCGGAGCCCGCGGATTTTCCCGGCGACCTCGCGGATTCTATCCGGCGGGCCGCTAACCCGCCGGCTCCGGAAGCGCTGGCGTGCCGGATCGCGGCACTGCTCGAGCACCGTTTCGACGTACTCGGCAGCGGTTGGCTGCGGGCCGGCTACGGGGACGAGTCACCGGGTCTCGAGGGCCATCGTTATGCGCAGAGTGCCCCCCTGGATACCGATCCCGTGGACGGGAGCTGGCTGGCGGCGGTCGTCGGCGCCGACCAGCTGGCGGCCAGCCGCGCGGCCTGGGCACGGGCGATGGCGATCGCGCCCGGCTACCGGCCAGTCGACTGGCAGCGTGACCTGGTTTCCGGCTTCCGCTGGTCCGCCAGGGTGGACGCACGCCGGCAGTTCCGGCTGCACCGTGGCCGGCCCGGTGCCGACCCGGTCCGGCCGATGGAGCTGGGCAGGCTGCTGCACCTGACAGAGCTGGCCGCCTGCGCCTGCATGGGACGCGCGAGCGCCGGGCAGCTCGCGACGGAGTACCAGGCGCAGGTACTCGATTTTGCCGCGGCCAACCCGCCGGGCATGGGAATCCAGTGGAGCTGTGCGCTGGACGTGGGGGTGCGCACGGCCAACCTGGCGATGAGCTACTGGCTCTTCAACGCGATCGACGGCGGCGCACTGCTCGATGACGATTTCCGGCGCCGTCTCGCCGCGCAGCTCTGGGAGCACGGGCATTTCCTGCGGCGAAACCTGGAGTGGAATGGCGGCAACACCGGAAACCATTACCTGGGGGGGCTGGTCGGGCTGCTGTTTGCGGCGGTCTTTTTCCGCGGCAGTGCGCCTGCCGGGGAATGGGCGGCGCACGTGTTCGGCGCGCTGGACCGGGAGCTCTCCCGCCAGTTCCTGCCGGATGGCGGGCATTTCGAGGGGTCTTCGACCTACCACGCCTTTTGTACCGAGCTGCTGTTGTGGTCCCTCCCTCTCGCGGTCCGCGCGGGGGCGGACCGCTCCCTCCAGGACAGGATCGGCGCCGTGGTGGGCAGGGCGCTGGGCCTGGTGAAAGCCCTGCGTACACCACGGGGCGACTTGCCACAGTTCGGTGACTGTGACTCGGCGCACCTGTTTCGTTTCCTGCCGCGCGGGGAACTGTCCACCCGCCGCCGCGCGGCGGACCGCTATCTCCATCTTCGCCACCACGGTGATGCGGACGATACACCCTTCTTCGACGAGAACACGCTGGATTTCAGCGACCTCACGGACACGGTGCGCGATGGCACCGTGCCCAACCTGTGCTTTCGTGCCCTCGCCGGTGCGGAGCGGGCGCCCGCGCTCCTCGAGGCCATGGCACCGCCGACCGCGCCCTGCGCCGGGTCGGTGCCGCAGCGTGTCGCGCACGGGTTTGCCGCCCTTGCCTATGCGCTGGAGACGCACTTCGGGTCCCCGGCCGATCTCCTCGACGGGCTTGCCTGGAGCGTCTTCGAGGATTCCGGTCTCTATATCGCGCGCTCGCCGGCGCTGTACCTTGTGCTTACCGCTGCCTGCAGCTCACAGCTGAAGCACAACCTTTCGCACAGCCACAACGACAGGCTGGGCGTGGAGCTGTACTTCGGGACCGCCCCTCGGTTGCGTGACCCGGGGACCTACCAGTACACGGCGCTGCGGAAACGGCGCGATGATTTTCGACGCACCCGCGCACATAATGTCCCGCGGGTGGCGGGCTTTGAGCAGAACAGGTTCGTCGATACGTTCATCAGCTACCCGGACGTGCGTTGTGAGCTGCTGCAGCTGGAGCCGCGCAGGTTGCGCGTTCGGGCGAGCTATCGCGCTATCGTGCAGGAGCGGGAGGTCGAGATCGGGCATCGACAGGTGACCATACGGGACTATTGCAACCGCCCCTTCGAGCAGGCCTGGAACGCGTCGGGGGAGTACTCGCCCGGCTACGGCAAGCTGCGGGTGAACGACCTGTGAAAACCGCGGTACTGGTGACCTACCACTGGCCGCCCAGCGGCGGTGCCGGTGTCTACCGCTGGCTGAAGATGGCGAAATACCTCCCGGATTTCGGCTGGAACGTCGTGGTGCTGACGCCGGCCAACCCGGAGCGGCCGGTGCTCGACGAGTCCCTGCTGCAGGATGTGCGTGGCGATCAGCGCGTGCTCGAGCAGCGCGTCTGGGAGCCCTACGGTGTCTACCGATTGCTGACGGGCCGCCAGCGGGACGCGCGCGTCTATTCCGGTTTCATCCGCGAGGACCGCAGCAGGGACACCCGGGTCGTCGATGGCCTTGCGGCCTGGGCGCGAGGCAACCTGCTGATACCCGATCCGCGCCGCTTCTGGGTGCGCCCGGCGGTGCGGCTCCTGCGGCGCGAACTGGCGTCGCTGCAGGCGGACGCGCTGATTACGAACGGTCCACCCCACAGCGTTCACCTGATCGGCCTGAAGGTCGCCGCTGCTACCGGGAAACCGTGGATAGCCGATTTCAGGGATCCGTGGACCCGCGTCCACTTCTCCTACAAGCTGCGCCTTACGCCGCCGGCACGCTGGCTCCATGCCCGGCTGGAGCGGCAGGTGACGCAGCGCGCCGCGCGGGTCGTTACCGTGTCCCGCATCTGGGCCGAGCAATTCGAGGAGATCTCCGGCCGTTCCGTGGAAGTCATCCCGAATGGCTTCGATCCCGCGGATTTTCCGGCAGAGGCCATGAGCGATGGCGAGCCGCTCACGATCAGCTACTTTGGTTCCATGGGGGTGGATCGCAATCCCGCGGTGCTTTGGAAAGCGCTGGCGGCCCTGCGGCGCAAGGAGGCGGCCGGCGCGGACCGGATCCGCGTGCGCCTGTACGGTGCCGTCGACGGCACGGTCCGCGCGTCGGCAGAGGCGCATGGTGTTGCGGACCAGGTCGAGCTGTGTCCCTATCTGCCCCACCGGGAGGCGGTCGACGCCATGCGTCGGACATCATTGCTGTTACTGGTCGTCAATCGTGAACGCGATGCGGAGGGTGCGGTCCCGGGCAAGCTCTACGAGTATTTCGCCTCGCGCCGGCCGACGCTGCTCATCGGGCACGAGCAGGGTGATGCGGCGCGCATTCTCCGGGAGTGCGAAGCGGGCTGGGCGACCGGTTACGAGAGTGAAAAGGAGGTGAGCTCCGTGCTCCGGCGACTGCTGGCGACGCCCTGGCTCGACGCGATAGGCGATGCCGGTATCGACGCGTACTCGCGCCGGTCCCTCGCCGGCCGCTACGCCGCGCTGCTGGATGCGACCGTCGCGGCGGAGGCTCCGCGTTCTTGAGGGTGCCGTCGACAGTCCGTGCGGGCCCGCACTTCGCCTTTGCGGCCGCCATCGCCGCTGTTGCCCTGGTGGCGGCCGCGTTGCTGCTGGCCGCCCTGGTGGTGCTGCACCGTGCGGATGGCCCCGGCACCCGCTTAGACGCCCCGCTCGATGAGGCCGCCGTCCGCGTCGGCCAGCTCGTCGACCGCGGAAAGGGCAGTGTGCGGGTCGCCCTGGACGCGACCGGGAATGCGCTGCTTACCCTGCCGGTGGCGGGGGTGGCGGCGGATTCGCATCCGACGCTCAGCCTTTGCTTCGCGGGGCCGCCGCCGGACCGCATCCTGCTTTCCGCCGAGACCGCCGATCGTGCCGGGGCTGCGCGCCTCGGCGTCCTGGGTTCCACCCGCGGTGGTTGTGCCACGGCCTATCTCGGGCGCGCAGAGGGTTGGAGCGGCGCCCTTAAGGCAATCCGCCTGGGTCTTGGAGGTGAGCCGCATGGCGTCGTCGAACTGACCTCCGTGAGCCTCAATCCGCCCGGGGTGACGGCCCTGTTCGCGAACCTCGCCTGGGCGTGGACGCAGGTCCGGTCCTGGGCACTGCGCGCCAATAATGTGGCCGTCTCGGCTGCCACGGACCTCGTGTACGCGGCGCCGAATGTCGCGGTCGGCGCGCTCGCGATCCTCGCCGCGGCGCTGGCCCTGTTGCTGGCCCGCCTCCCCGGAGCCTCGCGCAGCGGCGTGCTCGCCGCCGGCCTCTCGGTGCTCTGCTGCTGGCTGCTCCTCGACGCGCTGTGGTTGCACCAGCAGGCTTTTACCGCGCGGGAAGCCTTCGACCGCTACGGGCCCGGGCGCGATGGGCCGCGTCCGGTCGCCAGTGATGACGCGCCCTACGTACGCGTTGCCGAACGCGTGGCCGACGCGCTGGGTGATGATCATGGCAGCCGCATCCTGGTCGCCAGCGCCAGCGACTTTGCCGGGATGCGCACGGCCTATCACCTCTACCCCCGGAACGTCTACTGGCGACGTGACCACGAGCTGCCGGAACCGCGCTTCCTGCAGCAGGGTGACTATCTCCTGCTCCTGGCGCCGACCGCTCATCGTGTCGCGGACGGGCGCCTGACCTATCCGGACCGGTCGCTGCTGGGCCCGCCCGTGGCACCGGTTTTCGTGGGCCGGGGCTCGGCGCTCCTGAAAGTGCGGTGACCATGGCTCAGCTGGCTGCCTTGCTCGTTCTGTTGCTGCCGCTGGCGGGCGGCGTCTGCCTCTCGCGGTATGTCTTCCGCTACCGTATGCCCGGCGCGGGCCCCGCCACCTGGGGCTACGGCCTGTTGCTCGGCCTGCTCGGGGCGACCCTGCTCCTGCGCCTGCTCGACGTCGCCGGTCTCGAGCTGCGTCCCCCGGCCTTCATTGCCGCTGGCTTCCTGTTGCTCCTGCCCTGTGGCGCCCTGGCGATGAAGTTCTCGGGGCGTTATTCATCCGCACCTCCGCCTGCGGATCAGCGCCTGTCCGCGCCGCAGATGCTGGCCTTCGCCTGTCTCGCTGCCCTGACGCTGCTGCATATCGCCCTGGCGTCGACGGAGGCGTTCACCCGCCCGGTTTTCGGCTGGGACGTGACCATGCACTGGGCGACCAAGGCCCGCGTCTGGTACGACCAGGCCCGCCTCGTGCCTTTCGTCAGCAACAAGGAATGGCTGGCCCGCGGCGTCGGGGCGGGCGTATTCACGGATCACCACCCGGGCTACCCGCCGACCATCCCGCTGCTCCAGCTGTGGATTGCGATCGCCGGCGGACACTGGGACGAGGTGGCGGTAAACGCGGCCTGGCCCCTGTTCGCCATCGCCCTGGCACTGATCTTCTACGGCCAGGGACGGCAGCTCGGTGCCTCGCCCTTGACGTCCATCTGCTTTACCTATCTCCTCATGTCCCTGCCCCTGGTCAACGCCCACGTGGCGCTTGCCGGCTACGCCGATCTGCCGCTGGGGGTGGTGTACCTCGCGGCCCTGGGGGCACTGCTGAAGGGCTTGAAGGATCGTGACCTCCGGGTCCTGGCGCTGGCACTTTTTCTCGCCGTCATGATGACGCAGCTGAAGCACGAGGGGTTCTTCTGGGCGCTGACCCTGCTGCCCCTCGTGGCCGTTTACACAATGCCGCGCAGGCTGGTCTTCGGCCTGTTGCTGGCGGCGGGGCTGGCGGTGATACCCGTGGTGCTGTTCTTCCCCCGGGACCTCACCGTGGCGGGCCACAGCCTGGAGACGCTCCAGATCGCCTACGACGGGCGCGCCGCGCCGGCGCTGTTGTTCCAGTTCGTTCTCAATATCTGGCACCTGCTGGCGCTGGTAGTGGCGGGGGCCGGTGTGCTCTACCTGGTTCGCGCACGGCAGGACCTGGCGCTGACGGCGCTGGCCAGCGCGCTGGCTGCCGCCGTCTTCCTCTACCTGTTCCTGTTCACGTCGACACGCTTTTCCTACGGTGCCGTCAACCTGACTGCGTCTCCCCGGGTCGGCCTGCACCTGGTGCCGGCGCTTCTGTTTTTCGCGATGCTGGTGTGGCAGCGGACGGCAGCTCGCTTTCGAGAACCCGCTCCAGTTCCATCCGGCGAATCCGCTCCAGTCCACTCTCGAGAAGCTTCCGGTTCTGGGAAATGAGATCGGAGAGCAATCCGGTCACGAACAGCATGAAACCCAGGATCAGCAGTACGCCACCCAGGACCAGCGATTGCACGTGCCCGGCGCCGCTGCCGACCACATAGAAATAGAGGAAGCGCAGGACTGGGAGCAGCCCGCTAGCGGACACGACGGCGCCGAGCATGAAGAAGAAACGCATCGGCCGGTACATGGCGTACATGCGGATCATCGTGGTGGCCTGCAGGGCGATGAACCAGGGTGTGCTCTTGAACAATCTCGGTGGCCGGGTCACCGTATTGGTGCGCACCGGTACCGATTCGAGCTTCAGCCGCTTGTTGCCCGCCTGGATGATCATTTCCGTTGTGTAGCTGAAGCGTGACAGGATCGTCAGTCGCAAGGCAGCCTCCCGGGACAGGGCACGAAAACCGGACACCGCGTCCGCTATCTCCGCCCCGGCCAGGGAACTGACGACTGAGCTGCCGAGGCCCTGCAGCCAGGTCTTCACCGGGCCGAACTGGCGCTTCCTGCTCACCTGCCGATCCCCGATTACGATATCCGCGCGGCCGTCGATAATGGGCTCGACAAGGCATGGGATGTCCGCACCGCAGTACTGGTTGTCACCATCGGTGTTGACGATGATGTCAGCGCCCATGCGCAACGCCGTCTCCATGCCGGTCTGGAAACTCGCCGCCAGGCCCTGGTTGTACTTGTGCCTAACCACCCGGGTGGCCCCGTGCTCGAGGGCTACGCGGGCGGTTTCGTCGGTGCTGCCATCGTCGATGACCAGGACCTCGAGGCTGTCGAAGCCCGCCACGCTGCGCGGCAGGTCGGCCAGCGTCTGCGGCAGCGTGTCCGCTTCGTTCAGGCAGGGGATCTGGATAACCAGCTTCATCGGTGTCCGCTGAACGTGTCTGTTGCGCAGCGCGCTGAGCCTGCGGCGCGGTGAAGGCCGCTAGAGCAGCGGCGCGATCACCAGGCTGACGATGGCCATGACGTTGATGAGGATGTTCATGGAGGGGCCGGACGTGTCCTTGAAGGGGTCGCCGACCGTATCGCCGACCACCGCTGCCGAGTGCGTGTCCGAGCCCTTGCCACCGTGATGCCCTTTCTCGATGTATTTCTTGGCGTTGTCCCAGGCGCCGCCGGCGTTGGCCATCATCAGCGCGAGGAGCACGCAGCCGAGGAGGGCGCCGCCGAGCATGCCGCCGAGGGACTGGGCGCCGAGGCCGAAGCCGACGATCACCGGGGCGGCGACGGCAATGGCGCCGGGCAGGATCATGCGGCGCAGGGCGGCGGTAGTGGCGATGTCGACGCAGCGTGCCGTGTCCGGCTCCGCGTTGCCCTCGAGAAGCCCCGGGATCTCGTGAAACTGCCGACGGATCTCCTTGATCATATCGAAGGCCGCATCGCCCACGGCGGTCATGGTGATGGAGGCGATGAGGAAGGGAATGGTGCCGCCGATGAACATACCTACCAGGACCTTCGGGTTGGACAGCTCGAGGGCGAAACCCGGGTGCTTGACGGTCACCGTCTCCACGAAGGCCGCGATGATGGCCATGGCGGCGAGCGCCGCTGCGCCGATGGCAAAGCCCTTGCCGATGGCCGCGGTGGTATTGCCCACCTCGTCGAGGCCGTCGGTGATCTTGCGGGTCTCCGGACCCATGCCCGCCATCTCGGCGATGCCGCCGGCGTTGTCGGCCACCGGGCCGTAGGCGTCGATGGCCATGGTGATACCCACGGTAGCCAGCATGCCGACGGCCGAGATGCCGACGCCGTACAGCCCCGACAGCTCCGTCGATACGAAAATGATACCGGCCAGGAAGAGGATCGGCAGCACCACCGACTGCATGCCGACGGCGAGGCCGGTGATCATGACCGTCGCCGGGCCCGTGCCACCGGACTCGGCGATCTTCCGGATGGGGCCGCCGCCCGTGTAGTACTCGGTGATCAGGCCGATGAACACGCCGCCGACGGCGCCGGCGACCACCGACCACCAGAGGTTGCTTTCAAGGCCCATGGCTGCGACCAGGAACCAGGCCGCGCCGGCAAACAGCACCGGTGCGAGGATCGTTCCCGTGCGCAGCGCCGCCTCGGGCGCTGCGCTGGCCCGCGCGCGGATCACCGCGATGCCCGCGAAGGACGCGAGGAGGCCGATGCTGGCCAGCGCCAGGGGCAGGAACATGAGCGCGGCCTGGGTGTCGGCGTCCACCGCCATGGTGGAGGCGATGGCGATACAGGCGATCATGGAGCCGCAATAGGATTCGAAGATGTCCGAGCCCATGCCCGCGATGTCACCGACGTTGTCGCCGACGTTGTCGGCGATGACGCCCGGGTTGCGTGGGTCGTCCTCGGGAATGCCTGCCTCGACCTTGCCGACGAGGTCCGCGCCCACGTCGGCGCTCTTGGTGTAGATGCCGCCGCCGACCCGGGAGAACAGCGCGACTACCGAGGCGCCCATGCCGAAGCCGTGGATGGCGTGGGCCGTGTGCGGGTCACCGCCGAAGTAGTAATAGAGGCTGCCCAGGCCGATGAGGCCCAGGGAGGCGACGCAGAGCCCCATGATGGAGCCACCGTAAAAGGCGATGGACAGCGCGGAGCCCTGGCCGTGGTTCTGCGCGGCGACCGCCGTTCGCACATTGGCCTTGGTGGCGGCCCACATGCCGAGGAAGCCGGCGGTCGCGGAGGACAGCGCGCCGACGACGAAGGCGATGGCCGTGTTCACGGAGAGTGGCGATGCGAGAAGGGCGACCAGCAGCGCGGCACCGAAGAGCGCGAGCAGCTGGTATTCCCGCCGCATGAACACCATGGCGCCGAGATGGATCTGGTCGCCGATGTGCTTGACGATGCCGTCGCCGTGGTTGTGGCGCAGCAGCAGGTGGTAGATGAAGAAAGCGACCACGAGGCCGCCGATCCCGAGGAGAGGCGGGTAGCTAAAGAACTCGCTCATGCAGGGTCCCCCTTGCGGTTGGCGTGCTTCTGCTTATTCTTTGCGCAACGATAGCACCCCTGCGCGGAGACGGGGAAGCGGCGCGCGGCCATCCAGAACAGGACCAGGATGGTGCAGGCGACGAGTGCTGCAGCGGGGGCGAGGATCGAGGTGCTCATGGGTGCTGTCCTGTGGGGGCTGTCCGTGGAGTCCAGGGACCGGACCGGCCGTCGACAACGGCATGCCACAGAGACGGGGCAACGGGCTTTTACATTGCACGGGTCGCCGGCAGCCCGTCGAGCAGCGCGGCCTCGTCGACGGCGTCCACCTGTGCAGGGTCCATCCAGGCCTCGGCATAGCGGTAATGCAGGCCGCGCTCGATAAACAGGCGGAACAGGTCCGCGTCGATGTGCCGGTCCAGGACCATGAAACGCATGATGCGCAGGGATTCCGACAGGGTCTTGCCTTTCTTGTAGGGGCGGTCCGGCGCGGTGAGGGCCTCCAGGATATCGGCGATGGCCATGATCCGCGCCGCCGTGCTCAGCTTCTCCCCGGGCAGGCTGCGCGGGTAGCCGGTGCCGTCGAGCTTCTCGTGATGGCCGCCGGTGATCTCCGGCACGCGGGCGAGTTCTTCCGGCCAGGGCAGGGTTTCCAGCATCTCGATGGTGGAGGAGATATGCTCGTTGATGCGGTAGCGGTCTTCTGCCGTCAGCGTCCCGCGCCGGATGGAGAGGTTGTACAGCTCGCCCAGGTCCTGCTCCAGCGGCGGCGGCTTCATGGTGAAGCCGAAGCCGGCGAAGCGCGAGCCGGCATCCTCGCGCGGTGTGCGGTGCTCCGGCCGGTCCGCCAGGAGGGGCTCTCACTGCGGGGTCTCGCTCGGGAAATCGGCGAGGCGCAGGGCCTCCATCGGCGACAGGCCCAGGCGGTCGTCCAGCGTGCGCAGCCAGCTGCGGCCGGCGATACGGTGCAGGCGCTCGATGGCCTCGTCGCTCATGGTCTCCCCGCCCACGTTGCACTCGGCGACGAAGGCGAAATCCTCCCGGAGCTGGCGCTGCTTCGCTTCCAGCTCCGTGCGCAGTGCCGCTTCCGCGCCCGGGTCCTCGCCCCGGGCGTGAGATCAGCCGCGTCGAAAACAGGACGACGGGCAGCACGATCGCGCCGACAACCGTAGCGCCGGAGCTGCCGAGGGTGAGGCTGATACCGCGCTGCCGGACCAGGCTCAGCAGGTAGGGGTTGGTCTTGCGAAGCTCGCCGGGGCGGGCGTCGAAGTGGTAGTTGATGGCGGTGACTGCCCCGGCGACCAGGAGCACGGTGCCGAGGACGAGCAGTGCGAGAAGAGTTCCGATACGGGGGCGGAAGCGGCGCTCGGCGGTCTCGGGCATGGGGCGTTTCAGCTACCGGTTGACGGCCAGCTCTCACTATAGCCCCTGCGACGATCCCGCGGGCAAGAAAAAACCCGGCAGCTCGCGCTGCCGGGTTTGTCGAAGGGCTGCGGGGCCGGGGCCCCGAGCGGCGGCTCAGGCCTCGTCGAGGTCGAAGCGGTCGGCCCGCATGACCTTGACCCAGGCGTCCACGAAGTCCTGCACGAACTTCTCGTCGCCATCGGCCTGGGCGTAGACCTCGGCGATCGCACGCAGCTCGGCATTGGAGCCGAAGATGAGATCGACCGGCGTGGCGGTCCACTTGAGCTCGCCGCTGGCGCGGTCGTAGCCCTCGTAGATGCCTTCCATGTCGTCCGACTTCTCCCACTTCGTCTCCATGCTGAGCAGGTTGACGAAGAAGTCGTTGCTCAGGGCGCCGGGGCGATCCGTGAAGATGCCGTGCTCGACATCGCCGCTGTTCGCGCCGAGGGCGCGCATGCCGCCGACGAGGACGGTCATCTCGGGGACGCGCAGGCCCAGGAGGTCGGCGCGCTCCACCATCATCTCGGCGGGCGAGAGATGGTTGCCTTCGGCATAGTAGTTGCGGAACGCATCGGCATGGGGCTCGAGCGGCTCGAAAGACTCGACGTCCGTCATCTCGGCGGTCGCATCCACGCGGCCGGGAACGAACGGCACCTCGATGTCGTAGCCGGCTTCGCTGGCCGCTCGCTCGATGGCCGCCGCGCCGCCGAGGACGATCAGGTCAGCCATGGACACCTTCTTGCTCTTGAACAGGCCGCTGTTGAAGTCCTCCTGGATTTCCTCCAGCGCCGACAGCACCTTCGCCAGTTCCTCCGGGTTGTTCACCGGCCAGTCCTTCTGCGGGGCCAGGCGGACCCGGGCACCGTTCGCACCACCGCGCATGTCGGTGTTGCGGTAGCTGGCCGCCGAGGCCCAGGCCGCGCGCACGAGCTCGGCGTTGCTGAGATCGGTCTCGAGGATCGCTTCCTTGAGCTCCGCGACGTCACCGTCGTCGATCATCTTGTAGTCCGCCTCGGGGAGCGGGTCCTGCCAGATGAGATCGGCATCGGGCACTTCGGAGCCGACGTAGCGGGCCTTCGGACCCATGTCGCGGTGCGTCAGCTTGAACCACGCCTTGGCGAAGGCGAGCTCGAACGCTTCCGGGTTGTCCAGGAAGCGCTTGGAGATCTCGCGGTAGACCGGGTCTTCCTTCAGCGACAGGTCGGTCGTGAGCATGATCGGCGTGGACTTGTCGGCACCCTCGGCGACCGGGGCGACCGTGTCCTTGGTGGCATCGTTCTTGGCGATCCACTGGACGGCGCCCCCGGGGCTTTCGACCTTCTCGTAGTCGTAGGCGAACAGGTTCTGCAGGTAGAGCATGGTCCACTGCGTCGGCGCCGCCGTCCAGGCGCCCTCGAGGCCGCTGGTGATGGTGTCTTCGGCGTTGCCTTTGCCGCAGCTGTTCTTCCAGCCGAGGCCCTGCTGCTCGACCGGCGCGGCGGCCGGATCGGGGCCGAGGCACTCGGACGCCTTGCCGGCGCCGTGGACCTTGCCGAAGGTGTGACCACCGGCGATCAGGGCGACGGTCTCCTCGTCGTTCATGGCCATGCGGCCGAAGCTCTGGCGGATCTGCTTGGCGGCCGCTACCGGGTCGGCGTTGCCGCCGGGGCCTTCGGGGTTCACGTAGATGAGGCCCATGACCGTGGCGCCGAGGCCGGGCTGCAGGTTCATGGCTTCGTCGTGGCGCTCGCTGGCGAGCAGTTCTTCTTCCGGCCCCCAGTAGACGAGGTCCGGCTCCCAGTCGTCTTCACGGCCGCCGGCGAAACCGAAGGTCTTGAAGCCCATGTCTTCCATGGCCACGGTGCCGGCGAGGACCAGCAGGTCCGCCCAGGACACGTTGCGGCCGTACTTCTGCTTCACCGGCCAGAGCAGGCGGCGGGCCTTGTCGAGGTTGGCGTTGTCGGGCCAGCTGGCAAGCGGCTCGAAGCGCTGCTGGCCACCGCCGGCACCGCCGCGGCCATCGGCCGTGCGGTAGGTGCCCGCAGCGTGCCAGGACATGCGGACGAAGAACGGGCCGTAGTGGCCCCAGTCGGCCGGCCACCAGTCCCGGGAATCGGTCATGACCTCCTTCAGGTCGGCCTTCAACTGGTCGAAGTCCACCTCGGCGAAAGCCTCGGCGTAGTCGAAGTCGTCACCGTAGGGGTTGGACTCGATCGCGTGGTCACGGAGCGGCTGCAGGTCGAGCTGGTCGGGCCACCAGAAGCTGTTCGGCTTCGGCTTTCCGGCCATCATGCCGGCTTCGGTGTTGTGCATGTCTGCCCCTGCGGATGCGGACATGAGGGCCGCGAGGATCGCGGCGGGCAGGGTCTTCTTTACCATGGATGTTGCCTCCTGGTTTATCAGGTCTTGCGTTTTTGACGTTCAAGAGATAAGCAAGCACTTACTCGCCATCCCTTTCCCGTAACCCGGCCCGGCCGCGCTCCAGTGTTGCCCGGCGGCGGGGCCGACTTCACGCTGGCCACGAGATGAATTAAGGGTAGGTCGATCATAAACCGGTTTTCCATCGGTTTTTTTCGATGATGGTGAGCAGGAATTCCGATCAAGCCCCCGCTCACCGTGGGGACTCTGGCCGCGGGAGGGCGCGCCGGCCCAGTGAGAGCAGGGCGTAGAGGAACAGCAGCGGCAGCAGCACGGTCTTCAGGAGCAGCGCCGCGAGCAGCGTGATGAGGTTGGCCGCAAAGGCATCCACCCGCTCGCCGAGCGCGGTGAGCTGGGATCGCAACTCGCTCACCCCCCGGAGGCGCTCGCCGAGGCCGCTGGCCTCCCCGGCCGGCTCCGCGTCGAGGGAGACACCGGCGCGGCGGCCGACCTGCTCGAGCTCGCCGCGGAAATCCTGCATCTGCGTGTGCCGGGCCCGCTCTTCGCCGGCGAAAAAAAGCTGGTCCGTCCAGCCCGCAGCGAGCGTTGCCAGCACGAGGGCGAGCCTGGCTGCCGCGAGTACCGTGAAAGTGAGGAGCAGGCCCCGGCGCAGCGCCGCCGGGCCGCCCGTGCAGGCGGCTGCTGCGGCGATGCCGGTGACTGTTAGCAGCGCGTTGAACAGCCGGTCCGTGACCAGGGTGAAAAGTACCTTCTGCAGCGCGAGGGAGCCCAGGGCCAGCATCATCATGGCGGAAAAGCGTTCGACCAGGTCATTCACCGGGTCGAGGAACTCACCGATGGTGAAGGACAGCAGCGGCACGCTCAACTCCGTGCCCTGCAGCACCGAGACGAGCCCGTTGATGGCCCGGGCAGTCGCGTAGATGGCGCCGGCGCCGAGGAGGGCGGCATCGAGGTAGGCGTCCGCGGGGCGGTCGAGCACACCGGACCAGGCCAGGGCGAGGACGACCACAACGGCCGCCGTCACCGGGAGGGCGCGGTAAGCGGGACGCGGCTCGGGCGTGGCAGTCATGGGCGGCGGGGCGGTCCTCGCGGGCGTGGAGCCGGGCCCCGAGTATGACCTCTCACCGCGTCAGAGGCACGCGCCTCAGTGCTGTCGTATTACCGGCTCGGCCGTGCCGCCCTGTCCCCGGCGCTCCGGCCGGCGGTCGTAGCTGCCGAAGACGACATCCCACAGGGGCGAGCTCAGCCCGTAGTGGCTGGTCGCGCAGCGGTAGTGGTGCGCCTTGTGGAAGCGCCGCAGGAACCGCCCGGTCGCCGAGCGCGGCCGGCCGTGGTGCGTGTAGTAGTGCACCCAGTCGTAGCAGAGATAGCCGAAGAACGTGCCCGCCAGCAGCGGTGGCCAGTGCCCCGGGAAAAGGAGGGCCACCAGGGCGGCCAGCGCGGAGGCGATGGGCACCGCGAGGACCGGTGGTGCGACCAGGCGACGGGGATCTTCGGGGAACTCGTGGTGATAGCCGTGCAGGCCGAACTGGATCGCCCGCAGCGTCCTGCTGCGGGCAGGTGGCAGGTGGAACAGCCAGCGGTGCAGCCAGTACTCGGCAAAGGTCCAGCCGAGCATGCCGGCCAGGAACAGTCCCGCGACGGCAGCCGCCGTGCGCGCCTCCACCACCAGCGCGCGGTGCAGGCAGAAGGCCACCAGCGGCAGGGCCCACAGCCCCGGAAGGGTCCAGTGCGCGCTGGTCAGCCAGCGCTCCAGGAATCCGTTCTCCAGCACCCGGATGCCGTTCCTCCGCGCGAGGTTCGCCGGCGCCGGCCGGTCCGCGATGCCCTGCCAGCTGGCCAGGGCCTCGTCATAGGCTGCCGTGGTGCGGAACAGGCCCATGCCACCGGGTACCGGGGCGTCAGGCCGCGGCCGGCAGCGCGGCGATCACCTGCTCGAGCGTCGGTGCCTTGCGCAGCACCAGCGGCGCATCCTTGCGCACGTGGTTCGCGTCCATTTCCCGACGGATCATGGCCTCGGTCACGGTGCCTTCTTCCACGCATTCGCGCAGCAGGGCAAAGAACAGGTCCTCCTGGTTCTTGTCCGGATGCGCGCGGTAGTGGCCGAGAAACGCATAGTCGCCGAAGAGCTTGCGCCGCAGGTACATGAGCCAGCCCAGGGGCGGGAACGCGTCGAACTTGTCGGCGGGCACGAAGTCGATGGGCAGGCCCGCCTTCCAGGGCTGGGTCCAGCGCCGGGTGGTGTGCAGCAAGCGCGTTTCGCGGTTGAGCACGTCGAGGTCATTCCAGCTGTTCTCGAGGAGGCCGATGGTGGCCCGGTCCTCGTACATGAGCGTGATCCACTGCTTGTAGTCGCGCTCACCGGTGAACAGCTCGCCGAACTGCTCCTCGGCACGCCAGTGGGCCAGCTTCGCGCAGTCCAGCAGCATCACGCTGGAGGCCAGCGGGCCGTTGATGTCCGGGTTCTTCTTGTTGCGCGGCCGGCAGAGGATGGCCTTGCCGCCCATGTCCCGCGAGAGCAGGTCCCAGACATCGCCCACGGCGAACACGTCCGGGTCGATGACGACCGCGCGGCCCCGGTAGCCCATGAGCTCGGGCGGCATGAAGCGCAGCGGCGTGAAGGACTGCAGGTCATTCATGCGCCACTTGCGCCACACGCCGTTGCGCAGGAAGGGCTGGCCTTCCCGGGCGCGCAGGAAGGGGTGGTCCCGGGTCTCGATGAAGCGTACATCGAACTTGTCATTGTGCTGTGAGAAATAGCGCAGGGACCTGGCGCCCACGTGCGCGCCGAGGATCTGCTTGTGGTTCACGTGGATGAAGACGCAGGGCTTCGGGTCAGCCTGTGCTGCCGGGGCGCCGTTCGCAGCTGTCGTGGCACTTTCTGTCATGGCACTTTCTGTCATGGTTGGGGCTCCGTCTTTTGTCTGCGCGCGGCGGCTCAGTGGCCGATGCCGAGGACGCGCTTGCCGAAATGAGTGCCGAAGCGGTTCACCTTCTGGCTGAGCTGGGCGAGCCTGCTCGAGGACAGGAAGTTGTACTGCAGCATGCGCCGCTCACCGACGAAGGGCCTGTGGCCGTGCCAGGAGTGATCCGTGCGGCGGAAGGCGAGCAGCTGGCCGCCGAGGGGCTTCACCTCGGCCGTGTAGTCCTCGAGGTCGTGCTCCGAACGCAGCATGCGCAGGCGCCCGCCCTCGTGCTCCCAGCTGTCGTTGAAGTAGACCAGCACCGTGATCACCTTGCTCCAGTGATCGGTGTGGATGTTGCCGTCGCTCTGCTCACAGTACTTGCGCACTGTGATCGTGGTGGGGCAATGGGTCAGGTCGACGCCGAATTTGTCGCCCAGGGCCCTGCGGAAGGCATCGGTCTGCAGCTCGCCGAGGAAGGTCGAGAACTGTGTGCCGTAGTGCAGGTCCGCGAGGTCGTGGTTGGTGGCGGTGTCGATGGCCGGATAGTCCGCGTTCACCCGCGCCAGGGCGTCCGGCGGCAGGAAATCCGGCACCACGATGTAATCGAAAGGATCCGTTTGCAGGTCGCAGGCCTCGAGGGTCGAGAGGTCGATCAGGCTCATGGGTAGTCCTTTTTCGGCGTCGGTGGATGCGCTCAGGCGGCCTGCTGGCGCACCAGGTCCAGCGCATCGTGGCGTACGTGGTTGTGGGCCATCTCGTGGCGAACGTCCTGCTCGCTGATGATGCCGGTGTCCAGGCACTCGCTGACGAGGCGGAAGAAGAACGCTTCCTGGGCCGGGTCCGGGTGGCGCTTGTAGGTGCCGGCAAAGGCATAGTCGCCGAACATTGCCCGGCGCGCCCGGCGCAGCCAGTGCTTGGGCGGGAACAGGCGGAACTTGTCCGCCGGGCGGAAGTCGATGGGCAGGCCCGTTTTCCAGGGCTGGTGCCGGCGCTTGGTGGTGTGCATGAGCTTCGTGCGCGGCGTCAGCCGGTCGAAGTCGTTCCACTCGTCCTCGAAGAGGCCGATCCGGCTGCGGTCTTCGAGCTTCAGGCTGATCCAGTCCATGTAGTCGCGCTCGAAGGTGAACATCTCGTTGAATTGCTCCTCCACCCGCCAGTGCGTGAGCCGGGCGCAATCCAGCAGCATGACGCTGGAGGCCAGTGCGCCGGCTTTGCCCTTGTTGCCGGATTTCGGCCGGCAGAGGAGGGCCATGCCCTGCATGTCGCGGGAAAGCAGTTCCCAGACATCGCCGACGGCGAACACGTCCGGGTCGATCACCACCGCGCGCCCCTGGTAGCGCATGAGCTCGGGCGGCATGAAGCGCAGCGGCGTGAAGGACTGCAGGTCGTTGTTCAGCCAGGGGCGCTTGTCGCCGTGGCGCAGGTAAAGCTCGCCTTCCTTGGCATGCAGGAAGGGCTGATTGCGCACCTCGATGAACTCGACGTCGAATTTGTCGGCGTGGGCGGAATGCTTCTCGAGCGAGTATTTGCCGACGATGGCGCCCAGGATCTGC
This sequence comes from Pseudohaliea sp., assembly GCF_054552115.1. Taxonomy (NCBI): domain Bacteria; kingdom Pseudomonadati; phylum Pseudomonadota; class Gammaproteobacteria; order Cellvibrionales; family Halieaceae; genus Pseudohaliea; species Pseudohaliea sp. Next base: position 136,645 of record NZ_JBTOLW010000006.1, read on the forward strand.
TTGTGATTGACGTGGATATAGACCTTGGGCTTAGGCGCCGCCGGCTGCGCCGTACTGTGTTCGCTGCTCATGGTGGCCTCTGCTGCGGTTGATGCGCGGTACGCCGGGGGCGTCCACGCTGGCTGCGGCCACCCTAGCGGCGGAGCGGGCAAGCGACATCGGCCGATTGACCGAGGGTGGGGTGGTATTTTTCCCGGCCCGTGGCCGGGAACTTTCCCGATGGGTGAGGCGCGTTCAGGGCCGCTCAGGGCAGCTCAGGGCAGCTCAGGAGAGATAGCCCAGTTGGTAGCCGCGGGCGACCACGGCGGCCTGGGTGCTGGCTCCCAGCTTGAGGCGCAGCTTTTCCACGTGGGTGCGCACCGTGGAGGTGCTGAGGCCCAGCAGCCTGGCGGCGCTGCCGGTCGTTTCGCCGGCGGCGAGGAGTTCGAGCACAGAGAGTTCCCGCTCCGTGATCGACTGCCAGGCCGCCGGTTGAGCGTTGCCGCCGGGTGTCAGCGAACAGATCACGTTATCGCCGACCGGCAGGCACGAGAGCAGGTGCTGCTGACCGTCCCGGCGCACGCTGGCTGCGGCCGGGCTGTCCAGTCCTTCATCGAGAAGCTGCGCGGCGCAACCGGGGTGGCACGGTCGTTCACCCAGGGCACCGAGGCCGTCCATGACCTCGCAGCAGCGTTGCCCCGTGCAGTCGCCGAGCAGCTGCCGGCTCGCGCGGTTCTGCCGCTCGACAGTGCCGTCGCGAGTCACTATCGTGATGGCGGTTCGCGGTGTCGTCGTTGCCATGGGTGAAGGGCCGGTCAGCATGTCAGAACACGCCTATTGTGCCGCCCGCTGCCTGGCGGGGGCTTGATGCAGATCACCGCCGGAGCGGCTTGCCAACCTTGTGCCGGGGCTTGAGAAACCGTGATGCGCTGGCTCGTCGCCGCAGCGTTCGCCCTCGGGCTGTGGCTGCTCGTGGGCCTGCTCGTGTTTGCCTACGCCGAGTGGCTGGCGCCGCAGCTGTGAGCCGCGGGCGCGTCAGCGCACCGGGCTGCGCGCCAGGGTGATGCGCACCGCGTCCCAGAGGGAGGGCAGGAGCACCAGTGACACGGGCACCGCCGTGACCACGATGAAGCTCTGCAGCTTGCCGATGCCGCCGGCGCCGAGAGAGACGAGCACGAGCGCCATGGCGCCCATGGCGCCGCCCCAGAAGACCCGCATCGCCGTCGAGGGCCGGTCGCTGCGCGACAGGGACACGGAAAGGCTGTAGGTCATGGAGTCACCGGTGGTGGCGACGAAGATCGTCGTCAGCAGCAGGAACAGCAGCGAGACGACGAAGCCCAGGGGCATGGCCTGGGTGACCGCCAGTAGCGCGGCCGGCAGGTTGAGGCCGGCCATGGGCCCCGAGATCACGCCCGGGTCTGCCAGCTCCAGGCCCAGGCCGGCGCCGCCGAGGATGGTGAACCAGCCCATGGTGATGAGCGGCGCGGTGACGGAAAGCATGATGACGATGGCACGGATCGAGCGGCCGCGGCTCACCCGGGCGATGAAGATCGCCATGAGCGGGCCGTAGCCAATGAACCAGCCCCAGAAGAACACGGTCCACCAGCCCAGCCAGCCGGCGGGGCCGAAGACCCCGGCGTCGCCCCGGTACAGGGCGAGCTCGAAGAAGTTGGCGAGGTGCGTGCCGAGCCCGGAGAAGAAGCTCGCAAAGATGAAGCGGGAGGGCCCCGCGGCGAGGATGAACACCAGCAGGAGCCCGCCCAGCACCATGTTCACCCGGCTCAGGAACTGGATGCCGCGGCCGATGCCGCTGACGGCGGAAACCAGGTAGACGACCATCAGCACGCCGATGACCGCCGCCTGGGTCAGGAAACGGTCGGGGATGCCGAACAGCGCCTCGAGGCCGTAGCTCACCTGCAGCCCGAGAAAACCGATGGGACCGACGGTGCCCGCGACTACCGCGATGATGCAGACGGCATCGGCGAGGTCGCCGATCGGCCCGTCGATGGCGTGCCGGCCGAAGACGGGATACAGCAGGGTCCTCGGTGCCAGCGGCAGTCCCTCGTCGTAGTGGTAGTGCATGAGCATCACCGCGGTCAGGCTGCCCAGGATCGCCCAGGCGAGGAAGCCCCAGTGCAGGAAGGACTGCGCCAGCGCATAGGGCACGGCCTGCCGGGTCGTGGCCTCCACGCCCGGGAACGCCGGGGGCACATCGACGAAGTGCGCGAGGGGCTCGCCGGCTGCCCAGAATACACCGCCGCCGGCCAGCAGCGTACACATGATCATCGAGCCCCACTGGAAGAGGCTGAACTCCGGCTTCTCGCGATCGCCGAGCACGGTACGCCCCCCCGGGAGCAGGGCAATGAGCAGGCCCACGAAAAAGGTCGCGAGCAGCAGGAACTGCCAGTAGAGGCCGAAGAAGCGCGCCGACCAGGCGAAGCTGGCATCCACCAGCCGGTTCAGCGTTTCCGCGCTGACGATGGCGAGGCCGCAGAACGCGGTGATGAAGCCCGCCGTCAGCGCAAACAGGGGCCAGTTGACGGCAGCGCTGGCCGCGCCGCCGCGCTGGCTTTCTTCCCCGGCATCATCCACGGGGCACCGCTCACTGCTCGAAATCGAGCGGTGGCGGTCCCGGCGGGACGATGCCCTCGTAGACGTAGTCGCCCTTGCGTTCGCGGAACTCGGCCTTGATGGCTTCGACCAGGTCCGGGTTCTCGTAGAGGTCGACCATGGTCATGGCCAGGGCCTTCGAGGCGTAGACGAGGCCCTTGTGGCCGATGGACATGCCGCCGGAGGCAACCACGGCCCAGGAATGCCAGGGCACGTCCTTGCCCGCGATCGGCGCGGACAGGCTGATGGTCGGCACGTTGTAGCTGACATCGCCCACGTCGGTGGAGCCGCCGTCCGGATTCTCGGCGGTTTCACGCAGCGGGCGCACCTCGGCATCCATGCCGACGGTGGGCTTGCCGGTGGCGGCCTGGATTTCCCTGGCGAAGGCTTCTTCCTCCTCCGTATAGGCGATGCCGCCCAGGGCCTCGAGGTTGGCCTGCAGGGCCGCGCCGCCGGTGCGGTTGGGCAGGATCTCATGCACCCCGGAGATCAGCGTGACCTGGTAATCGACATTCGCCATGATGGCCGCGCCCTCGGCCATCGCCTGAACCCGCTTGTAGACCGGGTCCATCCCGGCGCGGTCGCGGTCGCGCACCCGTACCCAGAGCTTGGCGTAGTCGGGCACCACGTTGACCACCTTGCCCGCGTCCATGATGTGGTAGTGGATGCGCACCGTGGGCTTGACGTGTTCCCGGTAGTAGTTGATGCCCGTGGTATACAGTTCCAGCGCATCGCCGGCGGAGCGGCCGTTCCACGGGTCTGCCGCGGCGTGGGCGGCCTGCCCGTCGAACTCGACGAGGAAGTCGACCAGCGCCTGGCTGCTCTGCACCGAGGCCTCGATCTCGTCGCCCGGGTGCCAGTCCATCATCACGTCGACGCCCTCGAAGGCGCCGTCGCGGATCATCCACAGCTTGCCGAAGAATTTTTCCTCGGCCGGCGTGCCGTAGTAGCGGATCGTGCCCTTGAGCTCGCCGCTTTCGATCAGCTCCTTGATGGCAATCGCCGCACCGAGCGAGGCGGCACCGAACACGTTGTGGCCACAGCCGTGGCCGGGCGCGCCTTCTTCCAGCGGGCTGCGCTCCGGCACGGCGGCCTGGGACAGCCCGGGCAGCGCGTCGAACTCGCCCATGATGCCGATGACCGGCTTGCCGCTGCCGTACTCGGCGACAAAGGCGGTGGGAATGCCGCCGGTGCCGCGGGTCACGGCGAAGCCGTGGGCCTCGGCGTGGCGCACGAGGGCGTCTGCCGACTGCGATTCGCGGAAGGCGATCTCGGCATAGCCCCAGATCTCGTCGCTGAGGTTCGCCAGGGCCTCGGCCTGGGCGTCCACGGAGGCGATGACCTCGGCCTTGAGCGGGTCGTCGACGGCAGCGTCGGCGCTGGCGAGGGGGCCGAGGATGCAGGCCGTCAATACGGCCAGGAGGCGGAGGATAGGCATGGGCAGGTCCTTGTTCGGTGGGCGATGCGCTGCCCCGGCCGCAGCGGGGCGCGGTTTGGGTGATGCGGTGCCTACGCCGCGTCGTCGTCCGGCGCGGCGGCGAGGCACTCGATCTCGGTGCGGGCACCGAGGGCGATACCGCCCGCGGTGCCCAGGGCGCTGCGCGCCGGCTTCCTGTCGAAGAACTTCACGTACTCCGCATTCATGGCGGCCCACTCCTCGATATCGGCCAGGAACACGGTGCACTTGATGACGTCGTTCATGGTGGCGCCGGCGCGGGTGAGCGTGGCCTGGATGTTTTCCATGGTCTGCCGCGTCTCGGGGCCGATGCCGCCCTCGACCAGCTTGCCGGTCGCCGGGTCTACCCCGAGCTGGCCGCTCAGGAAAATGAAGCCGCCGTAGATCACGGCCTCGGAAAAGGGCAGTTCACCCATGGTGCCGGGCGGTGCCAGGTGCACGGGAGGTTCGGCGTGGCCGCTCGTGCCGACCAGCGCTGCCGCGCCGAGGATCACAGCGCTTGCGATAAGCTGACGCATGATGGTCTCCTAGCTTATGTTGGATGGCCTGGGACGTCCCCGGCGGCGCACGCAGCCAGAGCCCGAGGGCACAGGGTAGGTCGGCACGGCGACGAAGTCACGCGCCAGGGTGCCCGCCCGGCGCCGGGCTTGCGCTGGCCGGCCAGAGTTTCCGGCCGGGCCCGATCAACCACAATGAAGGTCGACGGCGACGCAGAGCGTCGCGCGAAAGCAGCGAGGGCCACGGCCGCAGTGGAGTTCAAGGATTATTACGGGATTCTCGGTGTCGCCGAGGATGCGGAAACGGCGGACATCAAGGCCGCCTACCGCAAGCTCGCGCGGAAGTACCACCCGGATCTCAACCCGGATGCCGAGGCGGAAGCCCGTTTCAAGGAGGTCGCGGAAGCCTGGGAGGTGCTCAAGGACAAGGAGCGCCGCGCCGAGTACGATGAACTGCGTCGCTACGGCGGCCGGCGGCCCGAGGACTTCGAGCCGCCGCCGGGCTGGCAGTCCACGGCGGGCAGCAGGCACCGGCAATTCAGCGGCGACTTCTCCGAGTTCTTCAACAGCATCTTCGGTGGCGCCGCTGAACGCCCGGGGGGCTTCGGCTTCCGCGGGCAGGACATCGAGATCGAGCTGCCCGTGTTCCTGGAGGAGACGGTCACCGAGACCAGCAAACCCGTGAGCTATGAGCTGCCGGTCGTCGAGCAGGGGCGGGTCCGGCAGAGCCGGAAGTCCCTTAAGGTGAAGATTCCCGCCGGCGTGGTCGATGGCCAGCGCATCCGGGTGCGGGGCCAGGGCATGCCCGGCGAGGGCGGCGCAGCGGCCGGCGATCTCTACCTGCACATTCGCCTGGTGCCGCACCCCGTGTTCGACGTGGAGGGCCACAATCTCCTGTTGACCGTGCCCCTTGCGCCCTGGGAGGCGGCGCTGGGCGCCAGGGTGCTGGTGCCGACGCTCGACGGGCGGATCAATCTCACCATCAGGCCCGGCAGCCAGGCGGGGCAGAAGCTTCGCATCCGCGGCAAGGGGCTGGTGGGGCCGGCGGGGCGGGGTGACCTGTATGCGGTGCTCAAGGTCGTCATGCCCGCCGAGAGCAGTCCCGAAGCCGACCGGCTCTGGGGGGAACTCGCGGAGAAGGCGGCCTTCGACCCCCGGGCCGGCTGGGGGGAGGCATCATGAGCGATCAACTGCTGCGCGTGACAGTGCAGGAACTGTGTGACCGGCAGGGCGTCGCCCGGTCCCTCGTTGTCGAGCTCGTGGAGCACGAGATCGCCCGTCCCCTGGCCGGCGAAACGCCCGAGGAGTGGGTCTTCGACGCCGCTGCGGCCTCCTGGGTGAACTGCGCCCTGCGCCTTCGCCGGGACCTCGAGCTCGACTGGGTCGCGGTGGCCATGCTCGTCGACCTGCTGCGGGAGCGCGAGCGGCTCACCCGGGAAAACACGCAGCTGCGCCAGCGGCTGGCGCGCTTTGTCGAGCCCGGCGACGGCTGAACGGCAGGTGTGCCGCACCGGCGCTGCGTGACCTGGTCGCGGTCCCCCCTTCGGGGGCTCTGTCAGAAAAACACCAGGCAGCGTGACTCCAGGCTCTCTCGTGCCGGGACATCGTCCGGAGCGCCGGGGTCCGTGAAGGAGGAGTGGGGCGTGAAGCGTGTGCGCCCGTCCTCGGCGGAGTCGTAGGTCTTGAAAAGCAGCACCTCGCCGGGCGTCATCCGCGGGTAGTAGTACCAGCGCTGCGCGGGGTTGTAGAGGGCGACCTGCAGCTCGCCGATACGCTCCTCGGCCCGGCGCTCCATGGCGACGAGGTCGCCATCGGCGATGCTGGTGGCATCGCACAGGACCAGCGGCTGGTCGTAGACCGGGCCGTTGATCGGGCGCCAGGCGTTGATGATCGCGAAGCGCCGCCGCCGGAGCGCGTCGGCCTCCTCCGGGGCGTCGGCGAAGAAGTCGGCCAGCCGCCTTGGGCCGGACGCGGCGGTGTAATCGTTGTGGACGATGTTCGCCGGCTCGCGGATGCCGCGCTCGCGCTGGGTCTCGATGGAGGCGCTGCGGCGGGTATCGTCGAAGACCTCGACCCGCCGGGCGCCGGTGAGCGTCCTGATGAGGTCGGCCAGCTCGCCATGATAGGTGCTGCACAGCGCCTTGTCGTCGTAGAAATCCTCGACCGCGCTGGGCTGCTCGACGAGCACGAAGCCTTCACGGTCGAGGCCGGGTGCCGGCAGGGCCTGCCGCGCATCGTGAACCTCGACCCGCTGCGTGCGGAAGTTGCCCTGGTGTTCCGTCTGGTCGCCGCCGCCTTTCGACGGGACGTAGACCAGGGGCTGTGACAGGTCGGCCAGGAACTTGAGTTCCGCGGGGGTTGTCCTGTCGCTGGCTTCAGGCAAGGTTGCCTCCCGGTTCCCCGTGTATTGCTGTCGCAGCGGTCATGGTGCCGGGGTCATGGCCCAGGCCACAAGGTGCCGGAAGTCGGTCAGCAGGTGGCTGCGCGCGGCGTCAGCCGGTGCCGCCCCGCGGGCCGGCGCATAGAGCACCGGCACCATGCCCGCACGCTCGGCGGCCTCGATATCGAAATGGAAATCCCCGACGTAGGCGCAATGCCCCGGCTCCAGCGCCCAGGCGGCGGCGAGGGCGAGCAGGGCCTCCGGGTCCGGCTTGGGCGCCGCGTCCTCGCGGGCCTTGAGGGGAATCGCCGGCATGCCCAGGCGCTCCATGGTCAGGCGGGCGGCCTGGCGGCTGTTGCGGGTGACGATGGCGGTGCGCAGCCCAGCCTCGTGCAGCGTGTGCAGGGCGGCCTCGGCACCGGGCATCCAGGTCGCCGCCGCCGCACCCGCCATCTCGTGCCGGTGGACGACCGCCATCGCGGCGCGCCTTGCCCTGTCCGTCGGCAGTCCTTCAATGTGCTCCAGCAGGCCAACATCCGCCGGCGCCTGCAACTCCCTCCGCATGGCGGCGAAGTCCAGCCGCGAATCGACCAGCGTCCCGTCCAGGTCGAAGATGAGGGCGCGCGGGCCGGGTGCAGTAAAAGCCATGGCAGGGCCGCCGCTAGCGCAGCTGGCTGTCCTTGCTGCCGCGGCGGTTGTAGCCGGCGTTCGCCCGCTGCTCGCTGTCCGCGCGCTCCTGGCAGGCAACACACAGGCGCACACCGGGCACGGCCTCGCGCCGCGCCGCGGGGATCGTCGCGCCGCAGTCGTCACACTCGCGCGCGCTCTCGCCGCGCGGCAGGCGGCTGCGCGCGCGCTTGATCTCGTCGCTCACGCTGGCGTCGATCTGTTCCTGGACCGCGCCGTCCTTTGCGAAACCGCCGGCCATGGGGGCCTCCCTCTGCTGATCATCTCAGCTTAGGGGGTTCGGCGGCGCCGTGCCACAGGGGATGCGGTGACACCAAGGGTACAGTGTTTCCTAAGCTGCCTGGAAAGGACCCTCAGGGAGATGGTGGGCCCAGCAGGGCTCGAACCTGCGACCAATCGATTATGAGTCGACTGCTCTAACCAACTGAGCTATGGGCCCGCACGGGCGCCGAGTATAGGCCATGGCGCCGCCCGGTCACAGCGCGGCGTGGCTCAGTGTTAGCCCAAAGCAGTAATGTCCCCTCTGCCCAATTTTAAAATGTCCCCTTTTTGGTTTTTGGAGGGGCATGGTGACGGAGCGCATTACCATGAGCAGGCGGGAGGTGGATCGGCTGGGTGTGATTCAGGCTGTAGCA